>JBILVS010000052.1:0-18369 GCA_044370335.1 Caulobacterales bacterium | reverse complement strand
CGTTCGGTCCTTCGCGCAAGGTCCCCCTTGCCACGACGACGACCTCGGCTGACCTCTCGCTCCGGCTCGACGCGATAGCCCTTTCAGGCGCAAGGCGAGATCTCCCCATGGAAGACCGCCATCCTTCACTGCACGACCACGGGATTGACGCCGTTCCGCCTTGGTCAGGAGGGCTAGCCGGCTTCCTGCCCGCTCGCCCTGCTCGACGACGCCTCATGTCCGGTTCTTGTCCATCGGCTCGCAGCTTGGCTCCACGCTTGCTCCCCACGGTCGGTCACCCTTCCGCAGTTGCGCTTCGCTTGCCTCGCCGTGACCAGCTCACGAGAGGACTTTCACCTCCAAGATCGCGCCCAAGCTGGGCGCGCAAAAAAACGGGCTCGGCCGAAGCCGAGCCCGTTTCCTTGAGGCCCTAGTCCGAACCCTGTCCGCGATTAGCGGAAGGTGATCGTAAAGGTGGTGCGGCGGTTTTCCGGGTTCCGCTCGTTCGCGCCAGTGCGAACCGCAAGGAACTGCGGGTCTTCACCCACGCCACGCTCTGTGATGATGCCCGCCGGGATGTTCCGCGACACCAGGGCTTCCCGAACCACCGCGGCGCGGCGCTCGGACAGACGCTGGTTGTAAGTCGGAGAACCGGAGGTGTCGGTGTGACCCACCACTTCGACGGCGCGCAGGTTGCAGTTGCGGGCCGCGGCCACGGCCGCGTCGATGTCGCGGATCGCAGTCGGGGTGAGGTTCGAACGATCCCACTCGAAGTACACCACATAGCCGGCCGTCGGGCACGCAGCGGGAGGCGGCGGCGGGGGCGGCGGGGGCGGGGGAGGCGGCGGAGGCGGAGGGGGCGGAGGGGGCGGCGGCGGCGGCGGCGGCGGCGGGGGCGCCGCGGGAGCCGCAAATTCCCAGCGCAGGCCGAAGGTCACAGCCTGATGCTCGTAGTCGAAGGAGCGGGTGCCCGAGAGCGAGCCAGAGCCAACGAACTCGAGGTCCGGCGCCGCGAGGTAGCGGTAGCCGATGTCGAGGGTAGCGCGGTCGCTCAGCGCCAAGCCCACTCCAACCAGGCCTTGATAGGCGAACGCGGTATCGCTGTCGCTCGAGAAGCCGACCGGCGAAACGGTGTCCGCGATCAGGGCGTCAACGCGAGCCAAGCCGGCGCCGAGACCGATATAGGGCTGCACCGCGCCGCCGCTATTAAAGCCATAAAGGCCGTTCAGCATGGCCGTCCACGCATGGGCGTCGGAGGTGTCCGCGAAGCCTGCCCTATCAACGTTGTTGAAGCGATGGCCCACTTCGCCTTCCAGGCGGAAGCCGTTCGCAAAGCCGTAGCCCAGGCCCAGGTGCTGGGTCCAGTCAGCGTCGAACTCAAGCGCGGTGCCCGCGGTTTCGCCTTCGAGCGACCCGTCGAGGCCGTATCCGGCGTCCACGCGGCCATACCAGCCCTCTTCAGCGAAGGCAGGCGCCGCGATCACGGTGATCGCAGCCAGAGCTGTGGCGCCCTGCAGAATCTTCTTCATCACTATCCCCTCAGTTAGGACACAGACACGGAAGCGACCGACAACAAAACGCCGGAAGCCAACAAGCCGGAACGACACGGACGACGCCGCATCCGAGGTCGCCATATACCGATTTACACCCTATGGCGATACCGATGTCGAGGCTTTCACGAATGTTTCTCCAGCCCGCAGCGACAAAGCCACGCTCTTGTGACCTTTGAGCCGCACCTGTTTCTACTGCGTTAACGACCCGACGTTCCGTTACATCTTCAAAATGCTACTGGTTAAACGATTTGTGACTAATCCCTCTCCCCTGAGCCTAGAGCGTGGACCAGTCCCCTTCCCCTAAGAGGAGAGCGCGACCGCCAAGTTCGAATATCGCCGGCGCGCTCATGATGTGCTGAGTAGCGACGTGCGCGTCGCGGAACCGCCGTTGCAGCGGGCTATGTTCATAGACGCTGGAGCCGCCACCAAGGTCATAAAGCCGACGGCAAACCTCCGCGCTGGTCCGAACCAGATGTGCACAAGCGAGCCGCAAATCCGCCCGGCGCAGCAGCGACAGGCCCCCGCCCCGCTCGGCCTCCGCGAACGCCTGGTCAACGGCCTCTCGCACCAGCGCCCGAGCCGCCAACAGCATGGTTCGCGCTTGCGCATACTCGCTTTGAGCCGCCGATCTCTGCGCCAAGGACCGACTTGACCCCTGAGGCTTCTTCGCTCCGGCCAGGCCTTCAAACGCGGCCAACGCCCCCAAGGCGTTGCCGGCGGCCACGCCCGCGATGCCTAACGCCAGGAGCCCAAAGACCGGGAAGGCGTAAAGCGGTCCCGGGGCCAGCGGCTGATCATGGCTCAGACTGACGCTGCGGGCGAAGGGGATGACGACCGCGTTCATCGCCATATCGCCGCTGCCGGTGCCTTTCAGCCCCGTGGCGAACCAAGTGTCAATCAGCTCCACCTCGGCCCGGAGCGCGATGAACATGCGGGTGTCAAGGCTCCCATCGGCCCGCTTGCGGGGGCCTGAGGCGTCGTGGACCACGCAGCCGCCCATGAGCCAGGCGCAGTGCGCGCTTCCCGATGCCCAGGCCCAGCGTCCGCTGACCGTAGCCTGATCCCCCTCCACAACAGCGCAGCCCAAGGGGGCAAAGACGCCACCCGTCACAGACAATGGATCGCCGAACACGAGTTTGGCCTGCTCCGGCGGCAGATAGGCTGACGTCACCCCTGTGGTGGCGGCAATCATCAGACACCAGGCGACCGAGGCGTCTCCCTTGGCCACCGCCTCCACACTTTCAAACAGCTCCAAGGGGTGCGCCTCTCCGCCCCCATAGACCCGCGGCACAAGCAGACGGAACAGTCCCGCCTCCGCAAGGGACGCCACGATGTCGGTGGGCAAACGGCGCAGGGCCTCAATCTCAGCGCTGCGACTTGGGAGGGTCTCAGCAAGGGCCTCAGCGGCGACAACGGAAGAACGCATACAAACAACTGTGCCACGGCCTCTGGCTAAAGAAAAAGGAGAAATCAACGCCTCTCCCGTTGGCGAACAGGCCGACCCCGCTACACTGGGGCGCGAAGTCGCAAAGGATCGCCCCGCCCATGAGCTCTTACACCCGCATGACCCTCACCCGGCAGGAGAAAATCCTCACCATCGCGCTCGCCAATGGCGCGGTGAATGCGGTCGATCAGGCGATGCATGACGAGCTGGCCCGTGTCTTCATCGAAGCACAGGACGATCCCGAGAGCGACCTGATTGTGCTGACCGGGGAAGGCCGGGCTTTCTGCGCCGGGGGCGACACGACCTGGTTCCAAGAGACGATCGACGATCCCCGCCGATTTCGGGCCATCGCTCCGCACGCGAAGCGAATCGTCTCGTCGCTTTTGGATATCGAGAAACCAGTGATCTGCCGGCTGAACGGCGCAGCAGCCGGGCTTGGCGCCACCATCGCGCTCCTCTGCGATGTGATCGTTGCAGCCGACACCGCCATCATCGGCGACCCGCATGTGAAGGTTGGCCTTGTGGCTGGGGACGGTGGGGCCGTGATTTGGCCGCAGCTGATTGGCTTCGCCCGGGCCAAAGAGTTCCTGATGACAGGCGACCTGATCCCCGCCCCCAAAGCCGCAGAGATGGGCCTGATCAACCACTGCGTGCCAGCGGCGGAGCTGGACGCCAAGGTGGCGGAGGTGGCCGCAAAGATTATGGGTAACCCTAAATGGGCCGTGCGCTGGACCAAGACTGTGGCGACCATTCCTTTGAAGAAGCTGGCGGCGGAGCTGTCGGACGCCGCCATAGCCTATGAACTTCTGTCCAACATGACGGCAGACCGTAAAGAGGCCGTGGCGGCCTTTGTGGGCAAGCGCAAACCGGGCTTCATGGGGGATTGAGATGACCGCCTTCACGGACGAGCCCGACCACATTGCCGAACTCCGCCGCCAGCTGAAGCGCTTCGTGGCGGAAAAGGCGCCCCGCGACAAACGCCGCGCCTGGGACAAGGCCCACGCCTGGCCGCGCGACTTGTATCAAGAGCTCGCCGCCATGGGCCTGATGGGCCTCACCGTGCCAGAGGAGCATGGCGGCGCGGGGCAGGACATCGTGGCGGCAGTCGCGGTCATCGAAGAGCTCGCCCGCGTGGGCCCGTCTCTGGCCGGCCCCTACATCCACTGCGCCTTCTACGGCGGGATGAACCTATCAGAGAACGGCAGCCCTGAGCAAAAGGCGACCTTTCTGCCGAAGCTCGCCAAAGGAGAGCTGCTTTTCGCTTACGGATTATCCGAACCCGACGTGGGCGGCGATCTCGCCAGCGTCAAAACCCGCGCGTGGCGAGAAGGTGATGAGATCGTCGTCCGCGGCGCCAAGCGCTGGTGCACGGGGGCGGATTTCGCCGATTACTTCTATTGCCTCGTCAATTCGGACGCCGAGGCCGGCCGCTACAAGAACCTCTCTTTCCTGCTGATCCCCCGCACCGCGCCCGGCGTGACCATCACCCCTATCGAGCACGTGAACCTGCGTTATACGCTGAGCTCCGATGTCCATTTCGACGACGTGCGCCTGCCCGTATCGGCCATCGTCGGCGGGGAAGCCATGTGGAACCAAGGCTGGAAGCTGCTCGCGGGCCGCGCGCTGGACGTCGAGAAGCTCGAAGTCGCCGCCGTGACCTACGGCATCGCCGCCGCCGCGGTGGACGAAGCCTGGACCTACGCCCAGGAGCGCACCCAGTTCGGAAAGCCGATCGCCCAACACCAGGCGATCCGCCACAAACTCGTCACCGCGCGGACGAAGCTCGCGGCGTGCAGGCACATGCTCTACCAAGCCGCGCACCTCGCCAACACAGGAGCGCCTTGCGCCATTGAAACCTCCATGGCGAAGCTGTTTTTGGCTGACACCGGCGTTGAGATCGCGCTGGCCTGTCAGCAGGTGATGGGCGCCTATGCCCTATCAGACGCCTACGACATCGAGCGAAATGTCAGAGACCTTCTGGGCATGCCGATCGTCGGCGGTTCATCGGATATGCAGCGCAACAATCTTGCAAGCCTGTGGCGGCTGTAGGCCCGCTCAGCGGTCGTCCGGTTCCTCTTCGGGGACCAAGGCCGCTAAGGCGTCGAACACCGCCCGCGAGCGTTGAACGAGGGCGAAGTTGTTGCCATACCACCGCGAACCCTGCCGCCGCCCTTCCGACTGGAGTTCGGCTCGGAACCCCGCCACCGGAGCGAGGCGCCCCTCCGTCGCAAACCATCCATCGTAACCAAGCCTTTCCAAGGCGGCGAACAGGCGTTCAGGACCGATGGGGTTATGCCGTTCTTCGCATTCGATCCAAAACGCCGGCGCCCAGAGCCGGGTCTTGCGCGCGCCGGCGAGGACATGCTCTTCGTGGCCCTCCGCATCAATTGTGATGAAGTCGATATCGACAAGACCGAGATTGTCGATGCTCCGGGAGACAGTGGCCACGGTCAGGCCCGTATCGAGGGCGGCGTGGGTTGGAAGATGCTCGGGCAAGGCTTCGGTATAAGTCGAATCGCCGGATGAAACCGGAGCTTATAAGGCGATGGTCTCGCGGGCGCCTTCGGAGGCTACGGCCGCCACGACCTCCACAAGAGGGCTCAAGTGACGCCGCAGCAGGGCCGACATAGCTGGCGCCGGCTCGAAAGCGATAACCCGGTCTGCCGTTTCGGTCAGAACCCGCTTCATAATCGATGTCAACGCCGATGACCGCATCCGCGCCCTTGGCGCGGGCTTCATCCGTCATTTCTTTCAGCGCCGCTTCGCGGGCTTCCCTAAAGACCTGTTCGTAAGACCCTGAACGGCCGCCGATGACGTTGCGGACGCCTGCAAAAAGGTCCCGAAAGATATTGGCCCCGATCACGGCCTCTCCGGTGACGATGCCGACATACTCCCGCACCGGACGCCCCTCGATCACGGCGGTGCTTGTCACGATCATGAGCTTAGTCTCCTATTTTTTAGCGCCAGAGGCATAAACGCGATCGGGCTGACACACCCCGGGGATGGTTCAGACCACGATGATCCGCCGCCCGAAGCTCTCCCCCGTGAAGAGCCCGCAGAAAGCCGCAGGCGCCTGATCGAGGCCGTCAAAGCGCTGCTCGCGGAGCTTAAGCGCGCCGGACTGAATCAGGGCGGCGGTTTCCGCCTGGGCTTCCGGGAAAGCTTTGAGATCGTCAAACACGACGATCCCCTCCATGCGCAACCGCTTGGCGATGAACCAGCGCAAGCCCTGCATTCCCGGCGCGTTGGGGTCATTGTATTCGCCGACTTGGCCAGAGACGACGACGCGCCCAAAAGGCTTCATCAGCGGCAGCGCGCGGTCGATCATCGCTGCGCCGACATTGTCGAAGACGATATCCACGCCGTCTGCGCAGGCTTCGGCGAGCGCCGCCTCAAAGCCCGCCGCTTTGTAGTCCACCACTGCGTCGAAGCCGGCTTCTTCTCTGAGCCACCGGGCTTTTTCAGCCCCCCCGGCGATGCCGACGACGCGCTCCGCGCCCCAGGCCTTGGCGAGTTGGCCGGCCGTGGCGCCGACCGGCCCCGCGGCGCTGCTGATCAACACCCGCTCGCCGGGCTTGAAGGCCGCGATCCGCTTCAACCCGAAATAGGCGGTCATGCCGGGAACGCCCAAGACCCCGATCCATAGCGACAAAGGCAAATCCGAGGCGGGGATCTTCTGCAGATAGCCGCGACCCTTGGTGCGATAATGGCTCGCCCACCCGCCGCCATAGGCCCAGGCCTCCCCCACCGAAAACTTCGGGTTCCGGCTTTCGACCACAACGCCAACGCAAAACCCGTCGATCGTCTCCCCTGGGCGCAGAGCCGCCGCATAGCTTGGTCCCGCCGACAGGCGCGACCGCGTCCCCGGATCGACGCTCACCAATTCCGTGGCGAAGAGCGCCTCGCCCTCCTCTAGAGGCGCAATGGGCTCCTCCAGCAGCGAAAAGTCAGGCGGCTGCGGCACCCCCACGATCGGCGCCTTCAGTGTCACGCGCCGCATCTTCATATCAGTGTGTCTCATCTCGCCGTCCTACCTTTCCGCTGGCGAACTAACCCGCCGCCAGAGCCCGGGCCAAAGCGACACCGCTGTCCAAGGCGCCCTCCATATAGCCTGGAAAGCCGGTGGACAGGTGTTCGCCCGCAAAAGCGAGATGCGGATAGCCCCGGATCAAATGGTCACGCAGGTTTGTGATCTGGCCCGGCGCGGGGAAGCTATACCCGGTCTGAGTAAAAGGATCGCGTGGCCAGTTTGCGGTGAGCCGCCGCAGGGTTCTTTCCCGAAGGCTAGGATAGAGCCGATCATAGGTCGCGGCGACCATGGCATCGCGCTGTTCGGCCGTCATGGCGCTGGCGCGCTCGGCAGGATCTGCGCCGGCAAAGCCGACAAGGACCGCCTCCGCTAGGTCCTGCCCATCCAGGCCGTCCCACGTCATGGTGGGCAACCCATCAGTCAAGGCGTATTGCGACAGGGTCGCGAACTCGCTGGGGCGAGCGGACAGCACGCTGAAGTGTTTGATGGCAGGGCCACACTGCGGCGCGGGGGGACGAGGATCGAGGTCGAGCCCAGCCCAAAGGCTGGGCGGGATCGCCAAGACAGCCAAATCGCAATCCATAATTGCGCCGGCGCGGGTGGTGACCCGTGCTCCTCCGCCAGACCGCCGCCGGACACTGGCCACAGGCGTGTCCAGCATCAGCCGTTCTGGCCCTAGCGCCTGCGCAAAGCGCTCAGCCAACTGCTGGTTGCCGCCTTGGCAGCGGTGTGTCTCGCTCAAGGTCCAAAAGTCGCCGCCGCCATGGGCCTTAATCATGGCCAGGATCGCCAGGAGGCTTTGTCGGCTGGTTGGCGCGGCGTTGTCGCTTGCCATACTTAGATGAAGGGCGTTCGCCGCATCTGGATCCAGGCCAAGGGAGTCTAAGAACGTCCCTAACGACTGCGCGTCCAACGCCGCAGCGTCGGCCGTGCGCCACGGTGCGACCGCATCGACGCTATCCGCCGCCGCCGTCAAGGCGTCTTCGCCAACGCTCATGGCCTCATAGAGCCCATCAGCTTCTTCAGCCGTATAGAGCCGTTCGCCCAACAGGACTGGCGCGGCGATGTCTTCTTCGTCGCTCAACTCGACGAGCGACAGACCGAAACGCAGGGCATATGCCTGCCAATGCGGGTGATTGGCGCCGATCAACTCACCGCCAAACTCGACCGTACCCCTGCTTTGGGCAATGTCGTTTCGGGAGAACACTCGCCCTCCGATCCGCTTCCGCGCTTCCAGCACGGTCACGTCGAAACCCGCGGCGCGCAGCTCATAAGCACAAGATAGGCCCGCGAACCCAGCTCCCACCACGATGATGCGGGCCCCAAACGGGCGCTTCTGGGCGGGAATGCATCCTGCAAGGCCGGCGGCGAAAGCCAGAGCCGCTTGTCGCAAAACGGCGCGCCGGTTGATCAAGTGGTCATGGCCGGCACGGGTTTGGCGTCTGCGTCTGAGCCAAGAGGAGTTCATATTGCATTTCTTTAAAACAGATCGCCATCCACAGCTGAAAAGCCGCCACGGGGGTATACGAACGGGCCCTGTCTGGCCATCGCGTTTTGTGTGCTGAGATCGTAATCACTTGACACAGGCCACCGGCAGAACCGGGGCGGACCACGTGGGTCAGCGCTCCTCCGGGTTCCGGTGGCCGGGCTGCTTCGGAGCAGGTTTGATGGTGTCGCCAAACACCCCATCGCCCAAAACGGAGAGGACCGATGTCCACCACTGACAAAGGAGCACGTCGCAAACTCAGCTTGCTCGATTTGGCCGCCGAATTGTCCAATGTTTCGCGATCCCTGTAAGGTCATGGGCTACTCCCGCCAGCAGTTTTACGAGATCAGGCTCAACTTCCAGACCTATGGCGCTGAAGGCTTGATCGACCGGCTGCCCGGCGCCCGGGGGCCTCACCCCAACCACCTCGCCACCGCGTTCAAGACAGCGATCCTCGACCACGCGCTGGCCCATCCTTGCCATGGGGCAACGCGCGTCGAGCAGGAGTTGCGTCTGCGCGGCATGCAGGTCTCATCGGGCGGCGGGCGCGGCGTGCGCAAGCGCCACAATCTCCCCACCAAACACGAGCGCCAGTTGCGCCTGGAGAAGGCCGCCGCCGAACGCAAGCGCGAACTCAGCGAAGAGCAAACCCGGCTTTTGGAACGTTTTTCACCGGAATTCCGCGAACGCCACATCCAAGCGCCGCACAAAGGAAGCCTTGTGGCCATTGACACGTTCTTCGTAGGCGCCCTGAAGGGCATCGGCAAAGTCTATCTGCAGACCGCCATCGACTGGAATTCGCGCTATGCCTGGGCGTGGCTTTACACATCGAAGCTACCGCTCACCGCCGTGCATCTCACCAACCACGACGAGATCCCCACTTTTGAGGCGCGCGACGCCCAGATCGAAACCCTATTGTCCGATAACGGACGAGAATTCCGCGGACGCCCAGACCAGCATCCGTATGAACTCGTCCTGCAATTAAAGGAAATCGACCACCGCTCGATGGGGATCAAACGTCCGCAGTCGAACTGTATTATCCAGCGCTTTCACCGCCCTTTGCTGGACGAACATTTCCGCGTCGAGGGCCACAGAACCTGGTTTGAGACCCTCGATGAAATGCACACTGTGCTCGACACCTCTCTCATCGCCTAAATCACCAAGCGCCCACACTAGGGGCGCGGCATGAACGGCCGCACACCCGAAAGCGCTTTTCGCGCTGAACTGCCCGGCGCATCACCTGCGAGCAAGGAGACCAAAGCCGCCAAAGACACCCGCAAAACACACGAAGCGACCGCCTGAAAAGGCCCACTCCGAAGCGCCGAGTGGCAGGCGATTACCGTTCTTGTACAGCAAGGGGGTCGTCGAAGTTTGCAATCGCGCAAACTTCAAGTCATCGTGAGCTCAAATCAGAGTTGGAGGGGCCGCTCAATGGAGCAATATGGCGATGGGCTTTTTCTGACATTGAGCAACGTGAGCGCCGCTGATTGGCTGCAGATGGTTTCTATCACATCCGCGTTGGCCATCTTTTTCTACCAACAGAACAAATCTGTCCAAGCGCAGCGAGTTGAGATCTACCAACGACTAGAAATAGAGTCCAGTAACGTGTTTCGCTTCGAGGCTGAGCACAGTAGCGCAATTCGTCCCTATAAAACCCAGATTAAGCCCGCCACCCTCACTGACGAGGACATCACAGCATCAAAGCATATCGCGAGGAAATACTACGAAACCACTTGCAACATGTTTGAAGTGGCCTGCCGTTTGCGCTACCGCAAAATCATGCCCGAAGAGGTGTTTGGAAGCTGGGTCGCTTGGTACTTCGACACCTTAACCGAGTGGGGCTTCAGGGCAGCCTGGGGCGATCTGCGCGACAACTACATCAAGGAACTTCGGACGATCTTTGACCCCTTCATGGATGAGTTGGTCGGCCGCTGGGATCAGTCGGCGCAGCAGGCTGAGCCCTCGGACGAAGAATTGAAGGAGCTGCGACGGCGATTCTATCGTCATCTGGGCACGCTCTACCGCTGCAGGCTAATCCTGAATTGGCTCGAGGAAAGCGAACGAAGCGCCCCCGCATTGAACCATCCGCACGCCTATGCGTGATGCCTGGCGCATCGTTGACCAGGCAATTCAATGGGAGCCGCAATCATGATTTCAGTGTCGTGGGTCGAGGCGAAGGCCGATCTCACCTCGATCGCGTCCTTTTTCTCTGAGGTTATCGCCGACGACGAAAGCTATATCAGCCACGGGGAAATTCAGACCGGCCTGTCACAAGATGGGCGCACCTGGTCGCCTGAACTCAACCGCCTAATGGCGGAGGACCTCGACGGCTACGATGAAGAGCGGAGCATCGTGGTCGCCCATGATCAGCAGGGCGGGGTGGTTGGCGCGGCGATCATCGCCTGGACCGAGACCGACCGGGTCAGTTTCGGCGCCATCGAAGACCTTGCAGTGGCGCGCCCCTGGCGCTCGCATGGGGTTGGGGCCCGGATGATGGCGGAGATCGAAGAACGCGCGCGTGAACGCGGCGCCCAGTGGCTGTTTTTGGAAAGCGGCCTGAACAACCATGGCGCGCACTGTTTCTTTGAGCGCGGCGGCTTTCAGCCAATTTCAAAAGTGTTCGTCAAACCGCTCAAATAGTCGGCCGCTCTTACGAGAGAACCCCTACTCCGCCGGGCGCTGCAGCCCCTCGCCCGCCTCCAACGCCTCGATCTCCCGGCTGGACGCTTCCGGCGAACGGGTGAACCGCGCAAGGAGGTCGTAGAACGTAGGCACGATATAGAGCGTCAGCAGCGTGGAGATCGCGAGGCCAAACACGATCACGACGCCGATCGTTTGCCGACTTTCAGCCCCAGCGCCGTCTGCGAACATCAAGGGCATAGCGCCGATGACGGTGGCGATGGATGTCATCAAAACCGGGCGCAGTCGGAGATCGGACGCTTCCAGGATCGCCTCCCGGATCGAGCGCCCCTCGTCGCGCAGCTGATTAGCGAATTCCACAATCAGGATGCCGTTCTTGGCGGCCAGGGCGATGAGGATGATCAACCCGATCTGGCTATAGATGTTGAGTGAACTGCCCGCCAGATAGAGCCCCAAGAGGCCCCCCGCCATCGCCAACGGGACTGAGAGCATGATGATGAAGGGGTTCACGAAACTTTCGAACTGCGCGGCGAGCACCAAAAAGACGATGACCAACGCAAAGACGAAGGCGAAGAGGATTTGCCCGCTCGCCTGGCGGAACTCGCGGGCCTCGCCAGTGTAGTCGACCCGCACATTCTGCCCCTGTGTCGCATCGTTGGCGAGACGGGTCAGCTCATTGATCGCGATCCCGATCGGCACGCCGGGCGGGAGGCTGACCGAGACCGTCACGGCGGCCAGCCGGTCAAAGCGGCGGCGGGACGAGGTGTCGCCCAGTGTTTCGGTGGTGACCACGGAGGCGAGAGGAATCAGCTCCCCCGTCCGGTCCGACCGCACAAACATGTTCGACAGATCGCCCACCTCCGAGCGCTGATCCCGCTCGGCCTGCATGAAGATGTTGTACTCCTCGCCAGAGCGCTCGAATGTGTTGAGCCGACGCTGGCCCATCGTCGCTTCAAGCGCCCGGGCCACGGCCTGCACCGTTACACCAAGCGCGGCGGCGCGTTCGCGATCCACATGCACCACAACCCGCGGGGCGTTGGGCTCAAAATCCATCCGCGGGCGGATAAAGATGGGATTTTGGCGGGCCGCCGCGACAATCCTGTCGCCAGCCGCGGCCAAGTCCTCATAGGTCGACCCCAGAAGCACGATGGAGGCGCCTGCCCCACCGCCGCGGGCGGCAAAGGGGTTCTGCATGATGACCCGGACCGTGGCGCCCGGAAGCTCACCGAAGCGGCGGTTCAGTTCGCCGACGATCTCATCCCCAGGGCGCCGCTTACCCCAGTCTTCCAGAAACACCCGCGCAAAACCGCTCGAGAAGCGTGACGTGCCCGAATCGCCGAAGGAGGGCGCGATGATCAGCACCCGACGCACCTCGCCGTTTTCGACATAGGTGAGGAACACATCCTCCACCTGCTCCAGAACACGGCTCGTGTAGGTGAAGCCCGCCCCCTCAGGGCCTTCCACCACGACGAAGAGGTTGCCCCGGTCTTCGGCCGGGGTGAGTTCAGACGGCAGGCGCAGGAAGGCGAAGGCGCCGGCCGCAACGATCGCCGCCAACAGCACGAACACCAACACTTTCGCTTCAAGGGCTGCAGCGAGGGTGGACCGATAGCCGACTCGAACCGCGCCCAAGACTTTGTCCATGACCCCGGTCAGCCCTCGCCCCGACTCCACAGGACGCAGCATTTTCGAGGCCATCATCGGCGACAGCGTCAGCGCGACAAAGGTCGAGATGACGATGGTTGCGGCGACCGTCACGGCGAGTTCGACAAACAACCGACCCACATAACCGCTGAGAAAGAAGAAGGGCGTGAACACCGCCACGATCACCGCGGAGGTTGCCAGGACAGCGAAAAACACCTGTCGGGTGCCGCGGAGGGCCGCCACAGCCCGCGGCTCGCCCAGGCTGTCGATGCGCCGCTGCGCATTCTCCAAAACGACGATGGAATCATCCACGACGAGGCCGATGGCGAGTACAAGCGCGAGCAGCGTTAAGAGGTTGATGGAAAAGCCGAGAGCGGCGAGCACGGCAAACGAGCCGATGAGGCTCACGGGGATCACGGCCGCGGGGATGAGGGCCGCGCGGAAGCTGCCGAGGAAAAGAAAAATGACGATGATGACCAGTACGGTCGCCTCCGCCAGCGTCTTCCAAACCTCTTCAATAGCGGCTTCGATGAACACGGTGCTGTCAAATGACACCACAACATTGGTGCCCTCCGGCAGCGTGGAGCGCAGGCGCTCGAGCTCCGCCTTGACCGCATTGCCCACTTCCAGCGCGTTCGAGCGCGACTGGCGGACGATGCCGAGGCCGATCTGGTCAACGCCGTTGCCCCTGAACACCCGGCGGCTTTCTTCGGGCGCGATCTCCACTCGGGCGACATCGCCGAGGCGAACAATGGCGCCCGCTGTCTGCCCCTGTCGGGTCACAGGCAGTCGCGCAAACTCTTCCGGGGTCTGATAGAGTCGCGCCGTGCGGATCTGGTAGTCCCGCTCCTGCGCTTCCACGTTCCCTGCGGGCAGCTCCACGTTTTGAGCTCGCAAGGCGCGTTCAATATCGTCAACGGTCAGACCGCGGGCGGCCAGCTGGTTCGGATCGAGCCAAATGCGCAACGCCGGCCGCAAGCCGCCCCCGACACGCACACTCGCTACCCCGTCGATGACAGAGAGCTGATCGACGATCGAGCGCTCCGCGTAGTCGGTCAGAGCGACCCGGTCGAGGGTCGTGCTTTCGAGGCTGAACCAGATAAAGGGATCAGCGTCGGCGTCGGTTTTGGTGATGACGGGATCGTCGATATCCTGCGGCAGCGTCGCCCGGACCCGATCGACGGCGGCGCGCACGTCATTGGCCGCGGCGTCGATATCGCGGCCGAGATCAAACTCGATGTTGATCGAAGCGCGCCCGTCGCGGCTGTTGGAGGAGATCGTGTCGATGCCCTCGATGCCAGAGAGAGCGTCTTCGATCTGGCGGGTCACCTGGGTTTCGATGACTTGCGAACTCGCGCCCCTGTAGTTGACGTCCACCGAGACGATTGGACGGTCGACGTCGGGAAGCTCACGCAGGGGCAGCGTCCGAAACGCGATGAGACCCGCCACGATGACGAGGAGCGACAAAACGGTCGCCAGAACCGGGCGACGGATGGACAGGTCCGAAAGCATTGAGCCCGATCGCCTCCTCTGTCGCCGGGTCAGGACCGCGCCGGCCGCGCGCCGGCGGTTTCAGCGCCCGGCAAACGGACGGGCTGACCGTGGCGCACCCGGTTCACGCCTTCAACGACCACGGCGTCGCCTCGGGCTAAGCCTTCCAAGATTTCAGCCATTCCGTCAGCGCGACGGCCGATCCGAACGGTGGCCGCCTCCACTATTGGCCCCTGCTCGCCTTGCACCACCCGCAGCACCATCGCGCCTTCCGGCCGATCAAGGACCGCAATCTCCGGCACCGCCAGAGCCTCCCGCGGGTTGGTCTGAATAGTGACCGTCACCGTCATGCCCGTGCGCAGCAGACCTTCGGGGTTAGGCAACACAGCCCGAACCCGGACCGTGCGGCTTTGAACATTCACCCGACTGTCGACGCTTTCGATGACGCCTTCAAATTGCTGGCCTGCGGCCACAGCGATGATGGCCACGCCCGGCGCCAGGACCGCGATTTCCGTTTCGCTGACGTCGAAATCAATCTTCACTCGGGAGAGATCGTCAAGCGTGGCGATCGCATCTCCGGGGCGGACGAGGGCGCCGGGACTCACCTGCCGCAGACCGATGACGCCAGAAAAAGGGGCGCGGATAACTCGGTCGGCGAGCCTCGCCTGGGCGGTTTCCACCCGAGCGTTGGCCTGGTCGAAGCTCGCCTGGGCCGCTTCCAGGCGGGCCAACGGCACGAACCCGCGCTCATGCAGAGCCTGGAAGCGCTCCAGTTCGCGCTGCGCCTCTGCAAGACCCGCTTGCGCCTCGGTCAGGCCGGCGCTTTCTTCCGCGGCCGCGAGTTCCACCACCACAGCGCCGCGACGAACCCGCTGGCCGCTATCGAAGCGCAGGGCCGCAATCGTATCGGTGACGCTGGAAGTGATGGTCACGCTTTCATAGGCTTGAATCGAACCGATTGCCTGGATGCCGTCGGAGAAGCGGTGCGTTGCGACAGCCGCCGTCACAACCGGGGTGGCCATCCCGGCCCCGCCCGGACCGCCCGATCCTCGGGGCCCTGCCGCCGCCGCTGGCGCCGCCCCAGGGGGGCCGCCCGCCTCCTGCGGCGTCAGCAATTCGCGTCCGGCGATCAGGGCGGCGAGAACTCCAACGGTTCCCAGGACCCCTGCCGCAAACCCGATGCGCCCGATCGGCGTGGCCATGATTACATCCTAACACTAAAAACCCCGCGACCGATATGGCGTCTCGCCAGGGTGTGTCTAGGGACGCATACGGTCCCATTTCGGTTTCGGCCAACTCCCGGAATGCACTTATGGGCCGCTAACTCTCCGCCACAGTCCAATGATGAACGCCTGCTTGTTATGGGCAAGGCCCGAGCGGCCTCCGGTCTGCACGCCCCAGGGCCTGTCGCCGAACCAGACAAACGCCGCTTCCGCCCGCTCAAACCCTTGCCCTGGCGGGCCTTTCTCATAGCGCACCTGCACAAAGGCGAGGCTCTGGGGCTCGCTGCGGCCCAACGTCGCTCCCCAACGCGGGGAGACGCCCTCCTCTTCCGTTCGGGCGGCGAGATCGACCACCGCAAACAGGCCCGGCCCGAAGCCCCAACCAGCCGACCGATGCGCCTCCGCTCTGAGGCTGGGGGCCAGGCCGTCCCGGACGATGGCGATCTCCCCGCCTTCCAATGCAACGACATCCGCCAGCAGCGACGGCAAAGGCCGCCGCAACGCCAGTGAGGCCTAAGAAGTCCGGCCCAAAATGTCGCCCTTGACCCGCAGTTTGGTCACTTATGCGCCCCAAGGGCAACGTTGTCCCCTCGAGAGTTGCGCTTCGGATTCGCACCAGCCCTCTTCGTCTCCGATCCAGACCTGGGCGATGGTTTGGCCGTCCTCCGGGGCCTCTCACGGCTCCGCCGCCGACAAGGGGCCAGGGCGATCAGAAGACTTAGGCGGCGTAGCCCGGCGAGAGCCGATCGAGCTTCCGCAACAGGGCCGGCCACGCCAAGGGCCCGACCATGCCGGGACCGCCGCGGACTTGGCTCATCACCTCGTCTTGCGCCGCCGGCGGCGCTATCAGCACATTCTCCCGGCCCGCGGCCAGGGCGTAAACCTGCTGCTGACATGCCCGCTCCAGGAAGAAGATCCCCAAGAAAGCTTGCGCCGCATTGTGCCCGACCGACAGCGTGCCATGATTACGAAGGATCATGAGGGACTTGTCCCCCAGGTCTTTCACGATCCGCTCGCGCTCATCGAGATTGAGCGCAATCCCCTCGTAGTCGTGATAGGCCAAGCTCGGCAGCGCGATCAGGGCATGCTGGGTCATCGGCAAAAGCCCATCCTTGTGGGCCGAAACCGCCACGCCCGCGTCCGTGTGCAGATGGATGACGGCCATCGCGTCCTCCCGGGCGGCATGGATGGCGGAGTGGATCGTAAAGCCCGCGGGATTGATGAAGTAGGGCGTCGGGGCCACGATTTTCCCCTCCAAATCCACCTTCACCAGGCTCGACGCGGTGATTTCCTCGAACAGGAATCCGTAAGGATTGATCAGGAAGTGGTGCTCTGGCCCTGGAACCCGGACGGAGATGTGGGTGAAAATCAGGTCGTCCCACCCGTGCAGCGCTACGAGCCGATACAGCGCGGCCAAATCCACCCGCGCCTGCCATTCCTCTGCGCTCACCTGCCCTTTAAGGCTGGGCGCTTCCGCACCGTCGGCCATGGCCGCCTCCCGAATATTGCTCTTATCCGCTTCAGGGTCGGGCTCGCGCCCGGCTGGCGGGGATGCTAGCCTCAATCGGTCTTGAACTCAAAGCGATCCGCCTTTCCATGAAGTTGTCCTTCTGCGCCAGCGCCCGTCCGGAGGCCCAGGCCGCTTTGCTCCGGCTCCGTCACGCCTATGGCGATGTCGGCGAGGCGGAAGCGGAGGTCGTCGTCTGCCTGGGGGGCGATGGGCAGATGCTGGAAACCCTCCGGCGGCGCATGTCCGACCGAAAGCCCGTTTACGGCATGAACCGCGGCACTCTGGGCTTCTTGATGAACGATTTCGCCGAAGCCGACCTGATCGCCCGGTTGGAGAAGGCCGAGCCGGTCCGCATCCGCCCTCTGATCGCGCGCTGCGAAACCGTCGGCGGGGCGGTCGTTGAGGAGCGGGCCATCAACGAGGTGTCGCTGTTTCGGGAAACCGCTCAGACAGCCCATATCCGGGTCTTGGTCGACGGCTCGGAGCGGATGGGCGAGCTGGTGTGCGACGGGGCGATCCTGGCGACCCCGGCCGGCTCGACGGCCTACAACCTCTCCGCCCATGGGCCGATCCTGCCTATCGGCTCCCGGCTCCTCGCCTTGACCCCGATCAGTCCGTTTCGGCCGAGGCGTTGGCGCGGGGCGCTTTTGCCGCATAGCGCGACTGTCCGCTTTGAGGTGCTGGAGCCGGAGCGCCGACCTGTGAGCGCGGCGGCGGATAATCTTGAAACCCGAAGGGTGAGCGCGGTGAACGTCCGCGAGGACCCCAGCGTCACGCTGACCATGCTTTTCGATGAAGGCCATGCCCTGGACGAGCGTATCCTGCGAGAGCAGTTCACCGTCTGACATGCAGTCAAGCGGATGCTAGACTCTATGATCGTGAGGTGAGCAAACTGGTTGGGCGGCCTCTCCCACGGCATTCTCTTTTCGAGGGTTGCGCCAGAACGAGCTGGCGCCGAGCCTCAAGAATGGGGGAGAGACCAAACACATGATAGCACGTTCGTCGGACTGGACGTCCACAAAGCAACAGTTTCGGTGGCAATCGCTCGCGGGTCGCGCGGCGGTGAAGTGCGACATTGGGGAACGATCCCTAATCGCCCCGACCACATCCGGAAGCTGGCGGAGCGACTGGCGGCGGACGGGCAGCGGCTTCTGTTCTGTTACGAAGCTGGCCCGTGCGGTTATGGCCTTCACAGGCAAATCTCATCAGAGATGGGGCATTCGTGCATTGTCGCTGCTCCGTCCCTGATCCCAATGAAGGCGGGAGACCGGGTCAAGACCGACCGCCGGGATGCCGTCATGCTGGCGAAGTTGCATCGTGCCGGCGAGTTGACTGCAGTGTGGGTACCCGACAAGGCGCACGAGGCTAT
>JBILVS010000051.1:0-18495 GCA_044370335.1 Caulobacterales bacterium | reverse complement strand
GCGGACGGGATGGCGGGGTTCACCCGATGGAGGCGGTGGCGGCGCCTCCTGGCGCTGGCGCCGGTGTTCGTTGTGTCGCGTCCGACCGTGCCGATCCGTGCGCGGTTCGCCAAGCCGTTCGCGCCATGCCGTCGCCGCTCGGCCGACCGAGCCCTTCCCCTGGCGACGCCCCCAGCCTTTGCCTATCAGCCCGCACGGCTGCATCCGCTGAGCTCCACCGCCCTTCGGGCGACTGGGCGAAGCGCCTGAGCCTTGGGGTGAGGGCTTGGCCCAAGGGCGCGACGCGCTTTAGTCTTGGCGTATGGCTTTGCGTTTCGCCCTTTTGCTTGTTCTGGTTCTGGGTTTGGCAGGCGCTCCCGCGGCGCAGGCGCAGACCGCCGATCAGGCGCTGGCGGGCATTGGGACCGAATTGGACGCCGCCCGGGCGGGGTTTGACATCCCGGCCATGGCGGTCGTGGTTGTCGCTGAGGGGCGGGTGGTGCTGGCGACCGCCTTTGGCCAACGCGGCATCGACGATGCGACAGCCGTGGACGCCGACACCCGCTTCGCCATCGGATCGTGCTCCAAAGCCTTCACCTCTTTGGGCGTCGCCATGCTGGCGGAACAAGGATGGTTGCGATTCGACGACCTCGTGGCGGGGCATGATCCAGCCTTGCGGCTGCCCAGCGCGGCGGCGCTGGCGCAGATGCGCGTGTTTGATTTGCTTTCCCAGCGCTCTGGCCTCGCGCGGCACGATTTCCTGTGGCACGCTTTGCCCGGCATGAGCCGGGAGCGGTTCGCCATGATCCAGGGCGAGCTGCCGATGCTGCGGACGCCCGGCACAGGGTATGGCTACACCAACTCCGCTTACATCCTCGCCGGGCGACTGATCGAACTGAAGACGGGGATGAGCTGGGAAGCCTTCACCTCATCCCGGATCTTTGAGCCGTTGGGGATGCGGCGGGCGAGTTTTTCGGCCGAGGGGCTTCTTGCAGACGGCAACGCCGCGATCGCCACCAAGCGGCGGGACGGGGTCAACCGCAGCGTGCCCTATCGCGACGGGCGGCTCTTGGGACCTGCGGGCAGCATCAACGCCTCGGCCAACGACATGGGGCGATGGCTTCTGATGCTGACTGGCGGGGGCGCGGTGGACGGCCAGGCGCTGGTGCGGCCGGAGACGCTGACCGCACTGTTCACGCCCGTGGGGAACGACGGCGAGGGCTATGGGCTCGGCTGGCGGGTCGATACTTGGCGGGGTCAGCGTCGGATCAGTCACGCCGGGGCTGTGGACGGTTTCAGGGCGCGGGTGACGCTGTTTCCCGATCGCGGGGTGGGGATTGCGGTGATGGCCAATTTGGGCCCCACGCCGATGGCGGATTTCGCGACGCGGGTTCTGGCGGAGCGGGTGTTGGGGCTTGAGGCGCAGACCGATCTTTTAGGCCTCGTGGCCGGGCGGCGGCAGGCCGAGGCGATCGCGCTCGGCGCCGATGCGCCCGTACCCCGAGGCCGGATTGAGCGCCTCGGGCCGCGGGACCCCTCGTTCAGGCCGCGGCTGCGACCGGAGGCCTATGTGGGGCGCTACACACATCCCGCCTATGGCGACATCACGATCGGCGCGGCGGCGGACGGCAGCGGCCTGACGATCCAGTTCGGCGCCCTCGAGGGGCGTCTCGCGCCTTGGCGGGGGGAGAGCTTCATCGCGTTCTCCACCTACCCGGACGATACGCTCGATGAGAGCGAGATCACTTTCATCAGCAGCGCGGAAGGCGCGGTTGAGGGCTTCTCCGCGATGATCGACAACGACATCGGGCCGGTTCCCTTCCGCCGAGCCCACGAAACGGCGCTGACGACGCCGAGTGTCGCGGGGGCGGATCTGACAGTCTCGACCCCGACAGGGGAGCTGTCCCCTTGGCAACGAGCGGGGGTGGCGTTTGCGCTTCTGTTTGGGGCCGGGGCGGCGTGGCTGTGGCGGGGGCGGCGGGATCGGGTGTAACGGCGATCGTGACTTTAGCCCTCTTGTTTCACCGCCTTTGAGGTCGCGGGTTTGCGAGGCGGCGTGAGAGTGCGCAGTTCGAATGAAAGCGGGCCGCCATGCTCTGCGGATGTCAGCTTTGCGCTGTATGAGCGCCTGGGCTTCACTGTAACAGCAGCTTTGCTAACCTTCACCGCGCCCACGCGTTGAAAGGCTTCGTCATAAAAGCGCAACGCCACTGGATCAGCCCTGTCGATCGCCGCCTGATGTCGATAGCCGCCTGATAGCCGCCTGATTGTCGCAGGGGCCCACGTGTGTTAACAAATGCGCTCATCCGATGTGAGGAGCATTTCCCTGCCTAGCGACCCTGCGGCCCCTTCCGCTGACCCGCCCCCTGGCGTCGCCTTGCCCCAAGGTCTGGACGCCGCGGCTACCGCTCACCTCATTCTGCAGTCCCTGGAAGACGACAAAGCCGAAGAGATCGTCGACATCGATGTGACGGGGAAGTCGTCGCTCGCAGACCGGCTGATCATCGCCTCTGGGCGATCCCAGCGGCATGTGGGCGCACTGGCCGATCACGTCATGCGCAAACTGAAAGAGGCCGGCGCCAAGCACTTGCGGGTCGAGGGCCTGCCGCACTGCGACTGGGTTTTGGTCGATGCGGGGGACGTGATCGTGCACCTGTTCCGGCCGGAGGTGCGGGCGTTCTACGGGATCGAGCGCATTTGGACCCCGGCGGGGGACACAGGCAGCGCTGCGCCGCTGGCCTCCTGACGCGCCTTTCTCGCCATGCGGATCAAGATCATCGCGGTGGGTCGGATCAAGGCTGGCCCGGAGGCGGACTTGATCTCCACCTATCTGCAACGGGCCCGGGGGGTGGGCCGGAGCTTGGGCTTTTCGGCCTTTGACGTGATCGAGGTCGAAGGGCGACCCTTGGCCGAGCCGCGGGCGGAAGCGCAGGCGCTTTATAAGGCGACGCCGGACGGGGCGACATGCGTGCTTCTCGATGAGCGGGGCGAAGCGTGGTCTTCGCGCCAGATCGCGGAAAAACTCGCGGGTTATCGAGATCAGGGTATAGCTGAGCTTGTGTTCTGGATTGCCGGGGCGGACGGCCCGGCGCAGTCCTTGAAAGATCAAGCGAAGGCGAAACTTTCTTTTGGCCGACAAACCTGGCCGCATAAATTGGTTCGCGCGCTGTTAACCGAACAACTTTACCGAGCCTGCACCATTTTGAGCGGTAATCCGTACCATCGGGACGAGCCGGGATAAACTCGGCCGGGCCGCCGATGGTTCGGGTATGGGCCGCGATCAATGGCTTTGGGTCGGGTGCTTCTGGGAAGCGCAGCGGCAGCGCTGACGCTGGGGCTTTTCGCCCCGTCTGCGGCCCAAACCGGATCCGCCCCTACCGGCTCTGGGGCGCGGCTGGCTTCTGCCCAAAGTTTCGCCAGTGAGGCGGCGTCTCTGCGCCGGCAATCGTCTGCTTTGGCGACGGAAACCGAAGTGCTGGGCGCTGTGGCAACGGCGCAAGCGCGCGCCCAGGCGCTACGGCAGGCAGCCTTGACCGTGGCTCAAACCGGGGCGGCCGAAGCGGAAGCCGCGGCTTCTGCGGCGTCCAGTCGGGCGCGGGCGGACACGCAAGCCCTTGAGCATCTCGTCATGCAGGCTTGGTTTGCGCGGGCGGCGGGGGCGGAGCCTTCGGCGCAAGGGGCCATTCGGCTTGCGGCGCGGCAGGCGGCAGAGCGCAGCGCGCCGAACCGCGCGGCGATGGCGGCGGCGGCGGCGGTTGCGGAGCGGCGGCGGGCGGCGGCGGCGGCTCTGGCGGCGCAGACGCAAGCCGGCGAACTTCGACTGGCGGATGCAAGCCAGCGGCTGGCGGCGAGAAGCGAGGATCATGCGGCGATCTTGGATCGGCTGGCGCTAGCGGAGAGCCGGGCGCGGTCGCTTGAGCGGGATCCGGACGCGGCGGGCCGGCCGGCGCCGCGCATGGCGGCGGCTTTGTTCGGCGCCGGCGGGGCGCGGACCGTGTTGGGCGCCACCGACGACAGGCCGGGCGTGGTTTACGCCGGCGCACCCGGCCAGCTTGTCGTCTCCCCTGAGGGAGGCCACATCAGCTTCAGAGGCCCTCTGCGGGGCTATGGTCAGGTTTTGATCATTGAATTCGACTCAGGATACAGCCTTGTGATTGCTGGTCTTGACCACATTCGAGGCGCCGTGGGCGACGATGTTCGCGCCGGCGGCGTTCTTGGCGCTTTCAGCGCTTCCGCCGCGGTTGCGCCTGAATTGTACGTTGAAGTTCGACGAGCGGCGCGCCCGGTGGATCCGGAACGGGCGGCTCGGTCTTGGTCCGTGGCGGCCATTGACGGAGGGGGTTTGGGGGCAAGGCCTTGACGGCGTCCGTCATCAGGGGCCTGATCGCTCCCATACTTTCTAAACCAAGGCAGAGGCAAGGCTGCCTGGCTTGGAGGATTTGAGATGATGCGTAAGGCCCTGATCGCCGCCCCCATCGTGGGGATCGCCGCCGCCGCCGGGGCGGTCGTGTGGGCCTCACAAAACGCGGACGCCAGCGGGGGGGACATGTATGAACAGATTTCGCTGTTCAGCCAGGTCCTGGCCGAGGTGGAAGACCGTTATGTCGACGACATCGACGAGGAAGCCGCCATCCGGGCCGCCATCAATGGCATGTTGTCCTCGTTGGACCCGCACTCGGTTTACTTGTCGCCGGAAGACCTTCAGGGCCTGCAGGAGCAGACCCGAGGCGAGTATGGCGGGCTTGGGCTCGAAGTCACTTCCGAAGACGGCGCGGTGAAGGTGGTTTCGCCGATCGACGGGACGCCGGCCTCCCGGGCCGGGCTGCAATCGGGCGACTATCTCACCGCCATCAACGGCGAAAGCATTATCGGCCTCACCCTGAGCGAGGCGGTGGACCGCATGCGGGGCGACGCGGGGACTGAAGTGACCGTGCGCGTGCACCGGGAGGGCGTGGAGCCGTTCGACGTGACCCTGACGCGGGAGGTCATCCAGGTTCGCGCTGTCACCACCCGGGTGGAAGACAATATCGGGATCATCCGGATTTCGACCTTTAATGAGCAGACCTTCCCGGCCCTGCAAGAGGGCGTGCGGCAGATCATGCGGGAAACGGGCGGTCGTCCGCAGGGCGTGATCCTTGATCTGCGCAACAACCCAGGCGGCCTTCTGCCCACCGCGATCGACGTCGCGGACGCCTTCCTCAACCGGGGCGAAATTGTTCACACTCGCGGCCGTCGGCAGAGCGACATGCAGCTGTTCACCGCCCGGAACGGCGACGTCGTGAACGGCTTGCCGATGGTGGTGCTGATCAATGGCGGATCCGCCTCGGCCTCTGAGATCGTGGCGGGCGCGCTGCAGGATCACGACCGGGCGCTGATCGTGGGTATGGCGAGCTTCGGCAAAGGCTCGGTGCAGACCGTGCTGCCGATCGACGGCGGTCGCGAAGGCGCCCTCAAGCTGACGACGGCGCGGTACTACACGCCGAGCGGCCGGTCGATCCAAGGGGCGGGTATCGAGCCCGATCGCGAAATCGCCAACGCCCGAATCGATCCGGAAGAACTCGCGCGGCAAACCCGCTTCATGGAAGAGAACCTGCCCAACGCCCTCGACAATGAGACAGGGGCGCAGCGCCGGGGCCTTCATGTGCCGGACGAACAACCCCCGGAAAACTGGGCCGAGGGTGAGGATTACCAACTCTCTCGCGCTATGGAGTTTCTGCAGACGGGCGTCGTCGCGCAGACCTTGGCCGACCGGGCCGGCTGAACGCGGCGTTAACGCTTTGTTTGCCGGGCCGGCGTGACGGCTGCGACGAATCTGATCAGATTCGACGTTTAGGAACGGGGGCCCCTTGGGGTTCCCGTTTCTTGTTCGTCCCTCTGACTGGTCGTCCGCCCCCAGATGCCGCTTAAACCTCGGTTTCCCTTCGCCTTGCCCCGCACCGAGCGGCTTTTGCCGCTGGCGGTGGGAGTGTTTGTGGTCTTCTGCGCCGTAACGGTGACGCTGATCCAGCTGTTCGGGGATCCGGGTGCGGCGTCGCCGCGGCAGGTCGTGTCGCTCAGCCCAGCGCCCGCAAGCGCGGGTGTGGCGGAGCGGGTGCCGTTCAGCGAAGCGGCGGTGGACAGTTTTGATCTTGGGGCCATGGGCGAGGCGTTGCCGTTGGACGAGAACGGGCAGCCGATCCCCGGCGCTGCGCCAACGGGGCCCGCGGGCGCCTTTCCGGCAGGCGATCCCAATGCGCCTCCAGGGCAGCTCCGAATCACGCTGGTGCAGCCGACACGCGGGACGAGCTCGGTCACACCCCTGCCCCGGGCGCCGATTGCTGGACTTTATGAAGCGGGAGCGTTGGGTCCTGTTCCGATCATCGCGTCGGATGGCCGGACTCCGGCCAACGCCTATGCCCGGCCGTTCACCGCCCAGGGCGATCGGCCGCTGATCGCGATCATTGTCGGCGGGCTTGGGTTCAACCGCCGCGCCACCCAGCAGGCGATCGAGGACCTGCCGCAGGAAGTGACCCTCTCCTTCATGCCCTACGCGGCGGGCCTGCAGGACTGGATCGATATGGCGCGGGCGGATGGCCACGAGGTCATGCTTGAGGTGCCGATGGAGCCGTTCGACCCTGAGGCGGACGACACCGGCCCACAGACGTTGCAGGTGGGTCTGACGCCAGCGGAGAATATGGAGCGCTTGGACAATGTCTTGTCGCGGGCGGCGGGCTATTTCGGGGTCACCAATTACCAGGGGGGCCGGTTTGCGGCGAACGCGCAAGCGTCGGGTCCTGTGGCGCTGGCGCTTCGGCGGCGCGGACTCTCCCTGATCACGACGGGTCTCGGCCAGCGGACCGCCCTGACGTCGGAGGCGCGACGGGCAGCCCTGCCGGTCACGGCGGCGGACCGGATCATCGACAGCCAACGGGAAGCCGACGCCATCGACGAACAGCTTTTGACGCTCGAGGCCTTGGCGCTGCAAAACGGCAGCGCGATCGGCGCAGGTTTCGTCTATCCTGTCACAATCGATCAAATCGGCCGCTGGAGCGCGGAGCTCTCCGCCCGCGGCTATCAATTGGCTCCCGCCTCGGCGGTTTTGCGCAGCCGGGCCGGCTCGCTTTAACCATCGGGGAGGTGAGCCGAGGGACATGATAGGCCATGGCCGCCCGGGACCCTGACCTTTACCGACCGAATGTGGGCATGGCGCTGTTTGATGAGAACGGTCTCGTTCTGTTGGCCCGGCGAATCGGCGCGCCGCCGCCTTTCGTCTGGCAGATGCCACAAGGGGGCGTGGACCGCGGCGAGGACATCCGCGCGGCGGCCCTGCGGGAGCTGGAAGAAGAAATCGGCGTTACGGAGCAGCACGTCACGCTCTTGGAAGAGCTGGACGATTGGCTCTACTATGATTTTCCCGGAGGGATGCGGGAGGAAGGCCCGAAAGGACGCTTTCGGGGCCAGAGGCAACGATGGTTTGCCTTCCGGTTTCTTGGGACGGACGCCGATATCCATCTCGATAGGCACACGCCGGAGTTCACGGAGTGGCGCTGGGCGCGGTTGGATGCGGCGCCGTCGCTGATCGTTCCATTCAAACGGACGGTCTATGACGAAGTGGCGCGACGGTTCGCCAAGTGGGCGACGCCAGGGGTCGCGCCAGAGTAACGGTTCACAGTAGCGGCCCAGAGCGACGGTCTGGGCGAGGCCTTTTGGGGGCGAGAAGCGGGGTACACCAGCATGGCGCAACCAGTGCTGTTCGTGCACGGGGCCTTCTGCGGCGGCTGGGCTTTCGACCAGTTCCGAGAGCCGTTCGAGCGCGCGGGCTATGAGACACACGCGCCTCACCTGCCTTTTCACGAGCGCGGGGCGGACCTGGAGCGGCTTGCGCAATGCAGCGTCAGCGATTATGCGGCGGCAATCACGCATTATGTGAAGGGTTTGGGCCGAGCGCCGGTGCTGGTCGGGCACTCTTTGGGGGGCCTCGTCTGCCAACTGGTGGCGGCGCAAAGCCCGTGCGTGGGGCTGATCCTTTTGGGGCCTTCTGCGCCGTGGGGGGTGATGCCGACCACCCTTGAAGAGCACGGAGCGAGCTTTGGTCTGTCGTTTTTGGGGGATTACTGGCGCCGCGCCATCCCGCCAGACTATCAGATCGCTCGACAATCGACGCTGGACCGACTGCCGCGGGACGCCGCCCGGAAAATCTTCTCAAGGTTTGTGCCCGAGAGCGGGCGCGCGGTGATGGAAACGGTGCAGTGGTGGCTCGACCATTCGATGGCCTCCGCCGCGCCGGTTTACCGGATCGGCTGTCCGATCCTGGCGATCGCTGGAGGGCAGGACCGGGTCAATCCGGCCACGACGATCAAGCGGCTGGTCAACCGTTTCCCTGCAGGCCAAGCGGATTACTGCCAGTTCGACACCATGAGCCATTGGCTCATGGGCGAACAGGAATGGCCGCAAGTGGCGGAAAAAGCGCTGATGTGGTTGGCGCAGAGGGGGATTTCCGCGAACACCGCAGCGCCGCCCGTCCGGCGGAAGCCGCTGCAGCTGTTCAGCTGGGGTTTTCCGCCCGGAGCGTGAGCATCAAAATCGTCGGGGGGGTTAAACCACCGCCCTCCAGTCCTCCCAATCCGACAAGGGGGCCCGTGACGCCGGTGGGCCTTGAGCAACCAAACATGCCGACGCAGCGGGGCGAGGCTATGAGCGTCACCGCGGCGGCTTGATCTTCTTGAAAGCCTTCGGGCTGAACGCCGACGGCGATGAGGGGCAGATCGGCCGGGGCGGCCTCCCGGGCGATCCCGGGGTCTGCGGCGTCGGCCGGAGCCCACCCGGCGATGGCGAACGGCGCCCCCGCGCGCTCCACAACCACAGACCTGTTCCACAACAGGGCGACGCCCGCATCTTCGAGATCGCGGGACAAGGTGTCTCGGCCGTAGGCGGCGTCGTGGGGACCCAGCACCGCGACAACGCCGAGGTCCGGCTCCAGGCGCGCCAATGCGCCCAGGCTGAGCGTGACCGCAAAACGGTCTTCCATACTGGCCTGGGCCAAGTTGGGAGCGGACAGGTCGCCCATGACGACAACGACATCGGGATCTCGGGCGTTGATCTGGGTGATCAGGCGCTGGACCCCTTCGGTATCCAATCCGCCGGGGCCGAATTGCGGGGCCGCCAGGACGGCGATCGTCAGATCCGGGCCGGTCCAAGCCTCGCTGACGACGGTGCGTTCGGTGAAAGTGACGATCCGGGGCACGACCAGGGCGGCCCACACCCAAAAGACGTAGAGCCCCACCCCAGCCCCGGCCAGCGCGGCCGCCGGCCAACGCCGTCTGGGATCATGGCGCTGCTCATAGGCCCAAAAGCCCAATAGGGTCAGGGCCGAAGCGCCAATCGCCACGCCGAAGATGACCGGCGCCAAAGCCAGGGCCCCGTTATCGCCCATTCAGGATCAGCGCAGCGCTGCGCGAATGGCCTCAAGCCGGTGGAGGCGGGTTTCGGCGGCGCGCCTATGCGCCTCATCCTTCGCGTCACCGAGGTCCTCGCGGCAGTCTTTGAGGTCCTGCTCGAGTTTGGCGTGATCGACATCCTCCAAGTCCACGGCGTCTTCGGCAAGAACCGTGAGGCCCGCCGGCGTCACGTCGGCAAAGCCGCCATTGACGAAAATGCGCCGTTCGCCGCCCTCGTTCAGGATGCGCAGGGCGCCCGGGCGGATCGTGGTCATGAAAGGAGCGTGATGGGCGAGAACACCGAACTCGCCCTCCGAACCGGGGACGACGACATGGTCGACGTCGCCCGCAAACAACTCGCGCTCGGGCGAGACCAGGGAAAAATGCAGTTTATCAGCCATAGGGGTGCTTAGCGCGTCAAGGCTTGGGGATCAATCAGCCCGCTGCCGCGCGGCGGCCGATGGCCTCCAGCCCGGCCACTTTCACCTCGATTCCGGCTCGGGAGGCGGCTCCGAGGCGCGGAAACGCGGCTGTCACACGCGCGTAACGGCGCTCGCTCATGCGGACGAGGAATACGCGCTGGGTGCGGCTGGCGTCGCTGGGGTGGGGCTCTTCCTGGGCGAATATGTCGGCGGCGACAGCCTGAATTGCGGCGTCAAGGCTGGCCAGGGCTTTATCGGCATCGGCGCGGTCGGCGCGGAGGGTTGCGGTCTGGAGGCCGAAATCGGCCAAAACCGAGCTGTCGAGCGCCGTGTAACGGAAGGTGAAACCCGCCTCTTTGAACCCCGCCTGCGCCCGCTCAGCGGGGGAAAGGAGATCGCCTTGAGGGGGCGCGCCGGCTGGTTGAAGCCCCGCAACCATCGGCAGGCAGCCGTGGGCGACCAAGGAAGCGATCAGTTGTTCGGCAGTCTGCATGACGCTGTTGTGAGGTGATTCGGCGGCGGCGCCGAAGACCGAGCCGGTCTGATCGGTTCACGGCGCATTGAGTATCGATCAAACCCAGCCACGTTCGCATCGAGATTCGATGTGGAGGGGCCAGACCATGGGCGGCGCATTTTGAGGGCGGCAGCGGCGATGGGGGCTCTTCTGGCGCTTACAGCGACCGGAGCGCTGGCGAACGAAACGCTCCCGCGTCGAGGGGCGCTGGCCGTTCATCTCGGCCCGTCGGAAGGCTCTGGCGCTGCAATCATGTGCGCCTTGCCGGGGCTTACGGCGGCGGAGGCGGGGCTGCAGGCGGGCGACGTGATCACCGCGATCAACGGGACGCCGGTTGCTCCTGTGAAGGATGCGGTGAGGCTGCCGGGCGCTCTGCGATCGGCCGATCCGGTGACGCTTGCCTATCAACCTGGATGCGTTGCAGCCGAAGCGCGGGCGACGGCCACGCCGCGGCCGCTGCAGACGCACACGGGCGCGACAGCGATCTACGGCGCGGTCAGGTCCCAAGGCGGCCCGCTGCGCGACATCCAGGCGCCGCCTGCGACGCCGGCCCCAGGGGCGCCTGTGGTGTTCCTGATCCAGGGCTATTCCTGCGCCGCCGCGGAAGGCGCATCCGCGGACCATCCCTATCGGGCGCTGGCGCAGTCTCTCGCGGATCAGGGGCGCGCGACCTATCGGATCGAGAAGCCCGGCATGGGCGACAGCCTCGGCGGGCCGTACCGTCTCCAGACGGATTTGGACACCGAGCTGGCGGCGTTCCGGGCGAGCTGCAATGGGACGGCGCAGGGCAAATCTTGGCCCGGGCCATGAGCTGTTGGCGTCAGATCGCCGATCAGCGGTTGGCGGCGGCCTGGCGGGCCGGCAGCGCACCGGCGCTGACGCTTTATGGGGAAGCGGATTTCGCCGCGATCAATGATCGCGATCACCGCCTAGTCTTGGACATTTTGAACTACTACCGGCCATCTAGGACGGCGACTTCTAGGTTCCTGCCGCGGACGGGTCACGGCATTGGGTTGGAGGGGACGCGGGCGCAGGCGCGCAGCGCCGCCGCAGGAGGCGCCCCGCCGCCGGCGCCATTCAACCCTGAGTTTGGGCGGGTGTTGCGGGAATGGGTGTTGGGGTTGGAGTGAGGGACTGACACGCGGCGCGAGCTGCACGCCCTTCAAAAACGTGCAGACCCGCCCAAGGCGCATGGTAAGTGGAGCCGATGACCGCGCCCCCCTTCCCTGCGCCGCCGCGGCGGCCGGATGAACAGTCATGCTGCCGTCGCGGCTGTGATCCCTGCATCTTTGACTATTTCGACCGCGCGATGGAGCGATGGGAGGAGCGGGTGCGCGCGCTCGGCGGCGATCCGGCGGAGCTGCGGTCGGCAGCGTCTGAGGACAAGGGTTAGGAGCGACTGCTCGTTTTCGGCACGGAGTGACGACCGCGCATGGCAACACAAGAGCCGCGACGGTGCTCCGTCGCGGCTCTCTGATGTTGGGTTGCAGGCGGCGGTGGGGTTGCCGCCACGCCGTGATCCTTAGGCCGCTTCCGCCGCGAGCTTCGCCGCCTTCTTCATGGCGTCGTCGATGGTGCCGACCATGTAGAAGGCCGCCTCAGGGAGATGATCGTATTCGCCTTCCACTAGGCCCTTGAAGCCGCGGATCGTGTCTTCCAGCGAGCAGAGCACGCCCGGGGAGCCGGTGAAGACTTCCGCCACGTGGAAGGGCTGAGACAAGAAGCGCTCCACCTTGCGGGCGCGCGCGACGACGAGTTTGTCTTCTTCAGAGAGCTCATCCATGCCGAGGATGGCGATGATGTCCTGCAGGGCCTTATAGCGCTGGAGGATTTCCTGCACTTTCCGGGCGACATTGTAGTGCTCTTCGCCGACCACCAGCGGATCGAGGATCCGGGAGGTGGAGTCGAGTGGGTCCACAGCGGGGTAGATGCCCTTTTCGGCGATGCCGCGGTTCAACACGGTTGTCGCGTCCAAGTGGGCGAAGGAAGTCGCCGGGGCGGGGTCGGTTAAGTCGTCGGCGGGCACGTAGATGGCCTGCACCGAGGTGATCGAGCCCTTCACAGTGGAGGTGATCCGCTCCTGCATGGCCCCCATCTCGGTGGCGAGGGTCGGCTGATAGCCCACGGCGGAGGGAATCCGGCCGAGGAGCGCGGACACTTCGGAGCCGGCTTGGGTGAAGCGGAAGATGTTGTCGACGAAGAACAGGATGTCTTTGCCCTGATCGCGGAAGTGTTCGGCGATCGTGAGGCCGGTCAGGGCCACGCGGGCGCGGGCGCCCGGGGGCTCATTCATCTGGCCGAACACCAGCGCGCACCGGCTGCCTTGGCCGCCGCCGTGCTTGTTGACGCCGGACTCGATCATTTCATGATAGAGGTCATTGCCCTCCCGGGTGCGCTCACCGACGCCGGCGAAAACGGAGTAGCCGCCATAGGCCTTGGCGATATTGTTAATCAGCTCTTGGATGAGCACTGTCTTGCCGACGCCCGCGCCGCCGAAGAGGCCGATCTTGCCGCCCTTGGAGTACGGGCAAAGAAGGTCGACGACCTTGATGCCCGTGACGAGAACTTCGGGAACCGGCTTTTGGTCTTCGAAGGACGGGGCCGGCTGGTGGATGGCGCGCATGGCTTCTCCGGTCACGGGACCGGCTTCGTCGATCGGCTCGCCAATGACGTTCATGATCCGCCCCAAGGTGCCCTCGCCCACCGGCACCGCGATCGGGGCGCCGGTGTTGGTGACTTCCTGGCCGCGGACGAGGCCATCGGTTGAGTCCATCGCGATGGCGCGGACGGCGCCTTCGCCAAGGTGCTGGGCCACTTCAAGAACCAGGCGGTTGCCCTGGTTGAGGGTTTCCAGCGCGTTGTAAATATCCGGCAGCTCGCCGTCGAACTCGACGTCGACAACGGCGCCGATCACCTGCGCCACGCGGCCTTTCATGGGTTTCGTCATCGGTCTTTCTCTCTTGCGAACTGCTTTGATTTTACTGGACGACCAACGTCACCGGGACATTCCCGCGGGTGGCGTTGGCGTAAGGGCAAACTTGATGGCCGGCCTTGACCAGGACTTGCGCTGTTGGTTGACCGACGCTCAGGACATGAACCCTGCGCGTCGCCGCCAGGGCAAAACCGCCGGCGTCGTTGCGGCCCATGCCGACTTCGCAGCTCACCTTGGCTTTGGCGGCGTCGACCTTCTGCTGGGCGGCGATGAAGGGCAACGCCGAGTTGAAGCAGCTGGCGGAGCCTAATGCGAAAAGCTGCTCGGGGTTCGCGCCTTCGCCGGAGCCGCCAAGACCCTTGGCGTGCTCCATGTGGATGTAGAGCCTGCCTTCTTCGAAGGCGACGTTGCCGTCGACGCGGCCGCCTTGGGCCGTCGCTTTGCTGGTGATGAGGATCATGGTCGGGCCGCTCATCGGGGGTCCTCCTTAGAGCGCTTCCGCACCGGAGATGATCTCGATCAACTCCTTGGTGATGTTGGCTTGGCGCTGCCGGTTATAGCGCAGCGAGAGCTTCTTGATCATGTCGCCGGCGTTGCGGGTTGCGTTGTCCATGGCCGACATGCGGGCGCCCTGCTCGCCGGCGGCGTTTTCCAGCAGCGCGCGAAAGATCTGTCCGTCGACGTAACGCGGCAGTAGGCCTTCGAGGATCGCGGCCTCGTTCGGCTCATAGGTGTACATCGCGCCGCGAAGATCGGGGGCGACGGCGCCTTCCGGGGGCGTCGCAGGGATAAGCTGCTGGGCCGTCGGCGCCTGGCTTATGACGGATTTGAACTTGGAATAGAAGAGCGTGCAGACGTCGAAGCCGCCCTCTTCAAACAGCGTCCGGACCTTGTCGCCGATCAGGGCGGCGGCGGAAGCGTCGATGGTCTTGTAGCCGGAGAGGTCCACAAAATCGATGATCTTGTCGCCGTGGAGGCGCTTCAGCTGATCGCGGCCCTTTTTGCCGACGCAGAGAATTTTCACCGTCTTCCCAGCGGCGTGCAGCTGGTTGATGTGTTCCCGAGCGAGGCGGACGATCTGGGTGTTGAAGCCGCCGCACAGGCCGCGCTCAGACGTCGCCACCAGAAGCAGGTGTACGTCGTCTTTGCCGGCGCCACGGAGCAGCAAGGGGGCGGTGTCGCCCTTCACAGTGTTCGTCAGGTTCGCGATGACGGTGGCCATGCGCGCGGCATAGGGGCCCGCGGCCGCAGCGGCGGTTTGCGCGCGCTTCAGCTTGGCGGCGGCCACCATCTGCATCGCCTTGGTGATCTTCTGCGTGGACTTCACGCTGGCGATGCGGTTGCGGAATTCTTTCAAGCTCGGCATGAGAGCCTCTAAACCCTTTGCAAGACAGGGGCTGTGGCGGCCCCGTGCGGTCGCTGTCGGGCGACCCCCTCCCCCGCTTGCGCGGGGAAGGCTGGATTGTGCTTACGCCTGGAACAGACTGGCGAACTCTTCGAGGGCGGCCTTGATCTTGCCCTCGATGTCGTCAGCCTTGATGTCCTTCTTCGTGCGGATGGCGGTGAGAAGGTCGCCCTTCTTGGCGCGGAGCCATTCGACCAGCTCGCCCTCGTAGCGGCGGACCGCGCCGGTGGGGATGCTGTCGAGGAAGCCGCGGGTGCCAGCATAGATCAGCACGACCTGTTCTTCGACGGGCGCCGGGGCGTACTGATCTTGCTTCAGAAGTTCAGTGAGACGCGCGCCGCGGTTCAGGAGGCGCTGGGTGGTGGCGTCGAGGTCGGAGCCGAACTTCGCGAAGGCGGCCATTTCCCGGTATTGGGCGAGCTCGCCCTTAATCGCGCCGGCGACCTGCTTCATGGCCTTGATCTGGGCCGAAGAGCCCACGCGCGACACCGAAATACCGACATTCACGGCAGGCCGGATGCCTTGGTAGAACAGGTCGGTCTCCAAGAAGATCTGGCCGTCGGTGATCGAAATCACGTTGGTCGGGATATAGGCCGACACGTCGTTGGCTTGGGTTTCGATGATCGGCAGCGCGGTCAGCGAGCCCGAGCCATTGTCCTTGTTCAGCTTCGCGGCGCGCTCCAACAGGCGGGAGTGCAGATAGAAGACGTCGCCCGGATAGGCTTCGCGGCCCGGCGGACGGCGGAGCAAGAGCGACATTTGACGATAGGCGACGGCCTGCTTGGACAGATCGTCATAAATGATGAGCGCGTGCATGCCGTTGTCGCGGAACCACTCGCCCATGGCGCAGCCGGCGAAAGGCGCTAGGAACTGCAGCGGGGCCGGTTCGGAGGCGGTGGCGGCGACGACGATGGAGTATTGCAAGGCGCCGCGGTCTTCTAGGATCTTCACGATCTGGGCCACGGTGGAGCGCTTCTGGCCGATCACGACGTAAACGCAGTAGAGCTTTTCCTGCTCCGACAGGTTCTTTTCGTGGGCGTCGCGCTGGTACAGGATCGTGTCGACGGCGATGGCGGTCTTGCCGGTCTGGCGGTCGCCGATGATGAGCTCGCGCTGGCCGCGGCCGATCGGGATCAAGGTGTCGATGGACTTGATGCCGGTCTGCATCGGCTCGTTCACCGACTGACGCGGAATGATGCCCGGCGCCTTCACGTCAACGCGGCGGCGCTCGGTGGAGACGATGGGGCCCTTGCCGTCGATCGGTTCGCCGAGAGGGTTCACGACGCGACCCAAGAGGCCCTTGCCGACGGGCACGTCCACGATCTCGCCGAGGCGCTTCACCGTGTCGCCCTCTTTCAGGCCGCGGTCTTCACCGAAGATCACGACGCCGACTGAGTCCCGCTCAAGGTTCAGGGCCATGCCCTTCACGCCGCCGGGGAACTCGACCATTTCGCCGGCCTGCACGGTTTCAAGGCCATAGACGCGGGCGATGCCGTCGCCGACGCTGAGCACCCGGCCCACGTCCGCGACCTGGGCCTCGGCGCCGAAGCCTTTGATCTGTTCTTTGAGAATGGCGGAAATTTCAGCGGCGCGAGCGTCCATCGGACTAGGGCTCCTTTAGTGATCTGTTCGGTGTTGGCCGTTCTGGGCCGGTCAGGCGGATTTGAGGGCGAGCTTCAGGCCGTCCAGCTTGGCCTTCAGCGAGGCGTCGAACTGCCGCGAACCGGCGCGGACAATGAAGCCGCCAATCAGGCTCTCATCGACGCTGGTGGTGGCGGTGACGGAGGCGCCGAGGCTTGTCTGCAGGCCTTTCAGGATTTCGGCCTTTTCGGCGTCCGACAAAGGCTTCGCCGAAATGATCTCGACCACGCGGGCGCCCTTGTGGCGGGCGGCGAGCTTGGCGAAGGATTTGGCGATCTGCGGAATTTCAGCGGCGCGCCGGTTTTGCGCGGCGAGGCCCACGACCTTCACGCCGAGAGGCGAAAGGCCGAGCTTCTGGGCCACAGCGACGATCGCCTTGGCCTTTTCGGCGGGGTCGATCAAAGGCGAGCCGGCCGCCGTGCGCAGGTCGGCGCTGATCCTGAAGGCGTCCGCGATCCCCGCCAAATCTTTTTCCAGGGCGTCCAAAGCGTTCGCTTCCAAGGCGAGCTCAAAGGCGGCTTGAGCATAACGCTCCGCGGCCTGAGAGGCCTCGCCATCGCCGTGTTGCGCCACGGGTTGCTGCACTGAGTCTGCGAAGGTTTCTGGCACAGTCATGGTCTTCCACTAGCTGGATCGGGTCCCGCCGGGTTTTCGCCGACGGGGCTGCTCCAGGGCGCCGAGGGGTCCACATACGACAGCGGGCCCGACGGAACGCCGGAGCCGCGCGCCGAGGTTGGAAACCAGACGGCGGATGAATGGCATTGATGCGCAAGGGCAAACGGACGGACACGTCCGCCTCCCCGGCTCACGCAGTGCGCGGGGCATAGCACGCGTCGTTTGCGGTTGACAATCGGGCTGCGGCGCCGGACCGGCGCTTCCTAAAGCAACTGTGACCAATGCCCGGCCGCCGTGAGAGACCATGAGCCGCGAGGGCTTTGGCGGGATTTCTCATTTCGGCCCATTCTCCAAGGGTTTATGGGTTCGGTTGCGGTGTTGAGGAGAATTGATCGTGAAGCATGGGGCTCAATGGAAAACGATGGTCGCCGCAGCGGCCCTGGCGACCGTTCTGAGCGGCTGCGGGCCCGCGCAACCGCCGGTGGAGACTACGGCCGCGCCGGATCTGGCGGCGGCGGCGACAGCGAGCCTTCTCAGTCTGACAGGCAGCGCGCCGCTGGCCGCGTCAGACCCGGCGGACGGCCCGGCTTTGACCATGACCCGCACGGTGCACGAGGGCGCGGAAGGGCAGGATCCGCACGTGATCGTGCGCCTGGAAGCAGCGGTTGACCGCTATGTTGAACTGCACGAGGCGAACCACACGCCTTATGACGTGGCGGCGCAGACTCCGGGGGGCGCGCTGGCGACTGCCGTCGGCTCGGGCGCGGCGACGCCGGTGCTCTATCAGGTTGCGGATGCAGCGGGGGCGCCGCTGGTCTGCGGGGCGACCGCGCCGGCCTCCATGGCGCTTTACGAAGACGACGCGGGCGGGCTTGTTCTGGTCGGACTTACGCTCGCCGCCTTTGAAGGCACGGAGAGCGAAAGCGGCATCACGATCGCTCCCCTGCCCGAGACGGCGGTCTGCGGGCGAGCGGTCTATACCGCCGCAGAGCGGTAGGCCATCGCCGTGGCGCGGACGCCGACCTCGAAGGGCGTGGCGTCCGCCCGGAACCGGGCGGCGAATTTGCTGTGGTCAATGCAATACGGACGAACGACGTGAAACCGCATCTCTGCGAGTTCCGCGACATCCCTGTTGAACAAACCCGCCAGGGGCCGCGCCGCCGTAAGCAACTCGCTCAGGCGGAGCGGGGCGTCGAGGGCCACCGCGGCGATCTCCAGAAGCTGCCACAGGGTGCGGGTCGGCGCGTTCGGGACGCGCCAAGCTTGGCCATAGGCGTCGTCCGGGGCGTTGAGAAGCGTTTCCACGGCGCAGGCACTGTCGGGCAGATAGGTGTAGTCGTGGGGGACGTCGGGCGGATCGACGGTGAAGGCCGGCTTGCCTTTCGCCAAATTGGCGATGCCGAGACTGGCCATCCGCGCGGTGGGGGCGTCAGGACCCTAGAAGTCGGACGGGCGAAGCGCGCCGGTCAAGACGGCGGGTCTAGACCACGTTGCGACCATACGGGCTCGGCCAAAAGCGTCGCAACGTGGTCAAGGATTAACACCGGGGCGCTTTCCGACGTTTCCGGCCG
>JBILVS010000169.1:0-5455 GCA_044370335.1 Caulobacterales bacterium | reverse complement strand
GCGGCGCAAGGGGCGAGCCCTTGCGCCGCCTCGCCGATCGATCAGCAGGACGAGTTGGCTTCCAGGCCGCAACTCCAGCCGCGCCACCAGGTGTCAGAACCGCTCTGGACCGCGCCGACATAAGTCGCTGACGCCCCCAGGAAGTTGGGCTGCTGGAAGAAGGCCGGCAGAGCCGACATCGCCACCGCAGTCCGCGCCGTCTCGGTCGGGCCGTTGATGAAGACGTTCGTCAACGTGTCCGGCGTTGTCGTGGAGTTGTTGGCTCCGCTCGCCACCTGCGTGGTTTCAGGGCCAGTCCCCAGACCGCCGGAGCAGTTGAACAGGATCGAGTCGAAGCTCGGCGCCGTCGCCCCGGTCGTGTTCAGGCAGTCGGTGGAGCCCCGGACCACCCCATTCACAAGCCGGCCATTGCCGCCGTTGATCACGATGCCTTGCGGTCGCGTGCCGATGAACGTGAAGTTCGAAAGCGTCGGGCTCGTGACCGGGCTGCCGCCCGACCCCGCGTTCGACCCCTCGATCAGGCGATCCCCGCCCGCCGTGCGCTGCACGACGATCGCGAACTGGATGTTGCCGGTATAGCCGGTGTCCCAGTCGATAGAGTCGTCGTCGTTGCCCGTCAGCACAAGGTAACGGACATTGACGTTGCCGCCGAAGAACTCGACACCGTCGTCCGCATTGTTGTGGACCTGGATATATTCGACATTAGTGGCCGAGCCGATCCCGCCGAAGGTGATGCCGTTCAGTTCGTTGCCCGCTGTGCCGGGGAGCGGGAAGCCCGCGAACCGAACCTGCGTGAAGGTCAACGAGCCAGAATTGTCGGCGCTCACCTCACCGCCATAGAGCGCAGGCGTTCCGCTGACCCCTTCGATCGCAGCCTCGCAGGTCGCCGAACCGCCCGTCACGCCAGAGGCGTTGCAGTTCCGGATCGGGGCGCGGCCGAGGATGACGACGCCGCCCCACTCCCCGATGGAGTTGGCAGGGTCCTGTTGGACATTGTTCAGATCGCGCTGCGAGGTGAAGATCACTGGCGCTGCACGGGTGCCGTTAGAGAACAGCCGCGAGCCGCGATTGATGACGAGATAGTCCGCCCCCGAGGTCCCAAAGAGCGTGACGCCCGCATCGATGATCAGGTCCGCCCGAGCGCCGTTGGCCCGCGTGCCGGCCGTGTCGCCGCCGACGTCCCGACCGACATCCACCCGACCGGAGATCTGGTAGATATTGCCGCGAACAAGGCGGGTGTTCGCCGTGATGGTGCCCGACAGCACGCACAGCCGCTGTCCGCTTTGGGCGCCGGACTCGGTCGTGCCCGCGGGGCAAGCCGGAGAAGCAAAGACCTGATAGGTCCAGCCGGAAGCCCAGCTGTTGGCTTCATTCTCCGAAGGCGAGAACGCGCCGATATAGTTGGCCGCCTGGAAGAACGACCCCAGGGTCGTCGGATTCACCGCCGTCCGGGCCAATTCCGTCGATCCCGGAAACACGCCCGCGAGCGTGTTGGCGACCGTGGTGGAATTGTTCGCGCCGTTCGCCACCTGCGTGGTTTCAGGACCGGTCCCGAGCCCGCCCGAGCAATCGAATACAATGGAGTTGAACGTCGGCGAAGCCGCGCCCGTCGTGTTCAAGCAGTCCGTCGCGCCGACCACGACGCCGTTCGCCAGCGTGGCGTTGCCGCCGTTGAGAACTACTCCCTGCGGCCGCGCGCCGATGAACGTGAAGTTGGACAGCGTCGGGCTTGTGACAGGCGACGCGCCGGACCCCGCGTTCGAGCCTTCGATCAAGCGATCCCCGCGCGCAGCAACAGCGCCGCGGGCCTCAGCCTGCCGCACCAGCGCGAACTGGATGTTGCCGGTATAGCCGGTGTCCCAGTCGATGGAATCGTCGTCGTTGCCCGTCAGCACAAGGTAACGGACATTGACGTTGCCGCCGAAGAACTCGACGCCGTCATCCGCATTGTTGTGGACTTGAATGTAGCTGACCTCGGTATCGGATCCGACGCCGCCGAAGGTGATGCCGTTCAGTTCGTTGCCCGCTGTGCCGGGGAGCGGGAAGCCCGCAAACCGAACTTGCACATATTCAAGCTTGCCGCTCCGGTCGGTCGGGATCGCCCCGCCGTAAAGGGCTGGCGTGCCCGAGACGCCCTCAATGGCGTTCTCGCACTGTGCAGAGCCCCCCGCGACGCCGGAAGCGTTGCAGTTCTTGATCGGAGCACGGCCAAGAATGACGAGACCGCCCCATTGGCCGATGGAAGAGAACGGGTCCACCGTGCCGGCGATGTCCTGGCGGCTCGTAAAGACGATGGGCGCGTTGGGCGTTCCGTCGGCGATGATCTGCGACCCGCGATTGACCACCACGTAGTCGCCGCCGCTTTCCCCAAACAAGGTCACCCCCGGCTCAATCGTAAGGGTCGCGCGCTGCCCGCCTGGGCGCGATCCATCGCCCCCGATATCCGCGCCGATGTCCACCCGTCCCGCGATCCGATAGACAACGCCTTGCCGGAAAGGAACCGTCAGGTTGGACAGAATGGTTCCCGTGATTTGGCACACCGTGTTCGCGCCTACCGCCGAGAGCTGCGTGAACCCCGACGGGCAAGTGGCCGTGCCGCCGCCGCCCGTTCCGCCGCCGGTCCCCCCTCCCGGAGGCGTCCCGGAGTTTGTCGCGCCGGGCGATGCGATATTGGAGCCGCCACAAGCAGCAACACCCAACACCAGCGCAGCAACCGCCGCTCGCCAACTCTGTCTGATCGTCATTACTGCCCCCAAGCTAACGGCGCAGCCCCAACCCGAGGAGCGGCCTGTTAACGGATCGTTTGTCTCTAGAAAGGGTGTGCGAAGGAGCGATCACAGCGTCGCAAAGATTTTAAGACGCTCGAATTTGACAGGAGCGTCACGCGTTGCGGACACAATTCTGACACAAGACGGAGCGGTCGACCTGCCCTGGGCGACAGGCGGTCCCAGCGACAGGCAGTCCCACCGACACGGTCTCAGCGCGATACGGTCTCAGCGCGATGCTGGCCCTCGTTGCCGATGCAGATTAAAGAGGTCTGCGACAACCTGGGAGATAGTTCATATGGCGCTTCGTCTCGGCGTTTATCGATCCGCATTGGTATGCGCGGCTGTCGTTGGCGTTGTAGCGTGTTCGCCTGCGGCTGAGGCCCCAGCCCCTGACACGACCGCACAAGCCCCCTCGTCGGCCGCGATCCAAGCGCCGCCCTCAGAGCCAATCGCTTTGGAGATCGTTGGCTCAGACGGCGCCGCCTTGACGGGCGATCCCGCCGCCGGAGCCCGCGTTTACCGGGCCCTCTGCCAATCCTGTCATGCCCTGGCGCCGGGCCTAAACGGCACTGGTCCGTCGCTCCACGGCGTGGTTGGCCGCGCCGCAGGCCAGCTGGAAGGCTTTAATTACTCGCCGGCCAACCGCAACTCCGGCGCCATCTGGACCCAGCAGCAGCTCTTCACCTATCTGGAGCGCCCGCAAGCCGCGATGCCGGGCACGACGATGGTCTTCAGCGGGATCAGCCAGCCGCAGCGACGCGCAGACTTGGTTGCCTATTTGAGCCAACAAACCGAATAGCCGCCTAAAGCAGAGCAGCGGCGACAAGGCTGATCGCCGCCCCCAGCGACAACGGCGTCCGCAGGCTCATGAACCAATCGGGCGCCAGCCCGTCTCGGCCCGCCGCCCAGTCCACCCCCAGATGCGCCAAAAGCGCCAACGCCAAAATAAGAATGCTCAGCGGCGAAGCCCACAAGAGCGCAGCCCACCCCAGAAGTTGAGGCGCCACTCCGATCGCAAACCGGAGCGGAACATGCCGGACGCCTGCGGGCCTCCCAGGGCTCAAAAGGAATCCCCACTGGATTCCGCCCAAAAACGACAGGATCGTCGCGCCGTAAGCTTCCAATCCGAACACCGGATCATAGCCGAACGGGGCAAACCCGATCACCGCCGCCACCGCGAGCCCCCCGAAGGGAATCAGCCCCGCAAAGCCCAGCAGCACGGCATATCCGCGTCCAGACGAAGTCCCCATACGCTGATCCTCATGGGAGATAGTGCGAGGGAGGAATGGTGGAGCCAAGCGGGATCGAACCGCTGACCTCCTGCATGCCATGCAGGCGCTCTCCCAGCTGAGCTATGGCCCCTTACCTTGGTCCGCAGGCCGGGTGGGGCCGGCCGCGAAGGAGGCTGTCTTTAATCGCGCCGGCCGCGCGATTCAAGCGGCTTCCTCACCGTTCAGTTTCTTCCTCGTCGCCGTCTTCGACAACATCGGCCAACTCGTCCTCGTCAAAGACTTCATCCTCTTCAAGGAGCGGCACGCCGTCTTCGTCGTCGGCGATCACATCTTCATCGTCTTCCGAGAACCCGTCGGGTAGTTCGTCACCCTTGGCGCGGACGCCGACAACGGCCTCTTCTTCATCTTCCTCGTCCAGGATCTCCGGCGCGTCTTCTACCACGGCCTCGTCGAGGTCAGGGGTTTCCTCCACATCCTCTTCGACCTCCTCGGCGTCGTCCGCCACGGCCTTGGCGTCGGTTTCCTCTTCCTCTTCGTCCTCGTAATCAGGCTGCACCGTCGCCACCCGCGACCGCACGCGCTTAACCTTATAGACCTCTTCAGCGGGGTCGAACGAAGTCGAACACTTGGGGCACACCGCGGGGCGCCGCTTCAAGTCATAAAACTTCGCCCCGCAATTCGGGCAGGTCTGCTTGTCGCCCAACTCCGCCTTGGCCACGCGCATCTCCTGAAGGGCTATGAGGCTTTTCGACAGGGGCGCTCGCTTGCCACTATCCTTCTCGCCTGTCAAAAGCTTTTGGAACCGCTTCGGCTTCCCTGGCGAGCGGCAACCCACATCAAGACAGGACCTCATGCGGCTCAAGGCGCATCCCGTGCGATCGCTGTCCGGTCGGGCGCGGCCCCCCGGCGACAAATCCATCTCTCACCGCAGCCTGATTTTGGGAGCGCTGGCCACCGGCGAAACCGCCATCGACGGCTTGTTGGAAGGCGCCGACGTCCTCAACACGGCCGCCGCCATGCGCGCATACGGCGCCCAGGTCGATCAGCTCGGCCCGGGTCGCTGGAGGGTTATCGGCCAAGGCGGCTTTCAGGAGCCAAGGGCGCCCATTGATTTCGGCAATTCCGGCACCGGCGTCCGCCTCACGATGGGCGCCGCCGCCCGCTTTCAGATCCTGTCGGTCTTCACCGGCGATGAGAGCCTGTCCGGACGCCCCATGGCCCGTGTCTTGGACCCGCTGCGCGCAATGGGCGCTCAAAGCTTCGCCCGCGTCGGCGGCAAACTCCCAGTGGCGCTGCAGGGAACAAGCGACCTTCATCCCCTTCTGCACACGCCCAAAGTCGCCTCAGCCCAGATCAAATCAGCCATCCTGCTCGCCGGGCTAGGCGCTGAGCGCCAGTCCGGCGTCATCGAGCCCAAGCGGACCCGCGACCACACGGAGCGCATGCTGAAAGCCT
>JBILVS010000050.1:0-18506 GCA_044370335.1 Caulobacterales bacterium | reverse complement strand
GTGGCGCGGGGATTTGTTGAGCCCAGGCGAGATCAGAACGTCGGTCGCCATCTGGGTGGGGAGGCTGCCGGACTTGGGGGCTTTCAGCGCGAAAACGGGGAGAGATTTCCTAGGCATTGTTCGCCAGTCCTTGATCTGGCGCGGCGAGGGGCTCCGGCGACGGGGCATGATCTCGCAGAGCATGCTTATCTCTTGTTCAGCGGCGGGGCGGGGCCCGCGTCGCCGTCAGACGGGGCTGTGGTTGTCAAACCCGACTGACCGCTGCGTTTAGCCGCCGACAACAACGCGCTGTTGCGGAAGGCCGCGGTCGAGGGGTTAGGCATCGCGCTTGGGCTGCGGTTTCAGGCTGTGCCGGCTGTGGCGGAGCGGCGCTTGGTGGGGTCTTACCCGGCTGGAGCCGGCCCAAGGCATTGGTGCGCGCGGTTATTCCGTCGAGCCGGTTTCTCGCCCCGAAGGTGCGGGCATTTATCGATGTGGCGCGGTCAGGCTTTGAGGCGGCGCTCGCGACGGCTTCGGCATAGACAACCGCTAGTGCCGGAAATGGCGCATGCCGGTGAAGACCATGGCGAGACCGGCTTGGTCCGCTGCGGCGATCACCTCTTTATCGCGGATCGAGCCGCCGGGCTGGATCACTGCTTTGGCGCCGGCGTCGGCCGCTTGCAGCAAGCCATCGGGGAACGGGAAGAAGGCGTCTGAGGCGCAGACCGAACCGATCGTGGCGGGGTGTTCGCCCGGGGGCGCCACGTCTTCGGCTTTACGGCGGGCAATGCGCGCGGAGTCCACACGGCTCATTTGCCCCGCGCCGATGCCGACGGTGGCGCAGGCCTTGGCGTAGATGATGGCGTTGGATTTGACGTGCTTGGCGACGCGGAAGGCGAACAGCATGTCGCGGAGTTCGTCCTGGCTCGGCTGGCGCTGGGTGACGACGCGGAGATCGGCTTCGGTGATGCGGCCGTTGTCGCGGTTCTGCACCAAAAGGCCGCCGGCGACCGATTTGACGACCATGCCGGGGGCGGTGGGATCGGGGAGGCCGCCCGTGAGCAACAGCCGCAGGTTTTTTTTCTTCGCGAAGACGGCGATGGCGTCTGTGTCGGCCTCGGGCGCCACGACCACTTCGGTAAAGATCTCGGCGATGGCCTCGGCGGCGGCTTTATCGAGGCGGCGATTGACCGCCACGATGCCGCCGAACGCTGAGACCGGATCGCAGGCCAGGGCGCGTTGATAGGCCTCCAACAGCGAGCCGCCCAGGGCGACGCCGCAGGGGTTGGCGTGCTTGATGATGGCGACGGCGGCGCTGTCACGCGCGTCAAACTCGGCGACCAGCTCGACTGCGGCGTCGGTGTCGTTCAGGTTGTTGTATGAAAGCTCCTTGCCCTGGATCTGGCGCGCAGTGGCGACGCCGAAGCGCTTTTCGCCATTGAGGTACAGGGCGGCCGACTGGTGCGGGTTTTCGCCGTAGCGCAAGGCTTGACCGAGCTTGCCGCCGAAGGCCCGCCAGGGGGGGGCGGGGTCTTCGAGTTGGGCCGCGTACCAGGCGCTGATGGCGGCGTCATACGCCGCAGTGCGGGCATAGGTTTTGGCGGCGAGGCGCTTGCGCGTTGCTTCGGTGGTGCCGCTGTGAGCGGCGAGCTCTTCCAGAACGAGCGTGAGGTCGTCGCCATCGGTGCAGACCGCGACATAACCGTAGTTCTTGGCCGCGGCGCGGAGCATGGCGGGGCCGCCGATGTCAATGTTTTCAATGCACTCTTCGAAGCCTTTGCCAGCGGCGACAGCCGCTTCGAACGGGTAGAGGTTGACGTAAAGCAGGTCGATGCCGCCGATCCCGTGATCGGCCATGGCCTGAGCGTGGGCCGGATCGTCGCGCAGGGCCAGAAGCCCGCCATGGACCATCGGGTGAAGCGTTTTCACGCGGCCGTCCATCATTTCGGGAAACCCTGTGATGTCCGCCACGTCTTTCACAGGAACACCCTCGGCCGCGAGGGTTGCTTTGGTGCCGCCCGTGGATAGAATCTCCACGCCCGCCGCCGCCAAGGCCTTTGCGTGGTCAATGAGGCCGGTTTTGTCAGACACCGAGATCAGGGCGCGCTTTAGAGGGCGCAGGGAGGCGGTCATGGGCGGGCTCCAGAGGGAGCCTGCTCGTTAAAAGCGCCCGGGGACGGGGTCAACTGGGTCAATCAACTCGGATCAATCAACTCCGATCTGTCAATTTTTATCGGTCAATTTTTTATCAGGCAATTCTGATCAGGCAATTCTGATCAGGCAATTCTGATCAGGCAATTCTGATCAGGCAATTCTGGCCATGGTCCAGCGGACGCGGTTGGTTGTCTCCTCACCGTCACCGTTGCTGATGGCGGCGCCTGTGAGCACAATCTGCTGGGTGCGCTGGGGCTTGAGACGAGCGCCGAGATAGATGCTCTCCTCTAGCCGCCATTCGGCGTCGGTGCGGAAGCGCCATCGGGAGCCGTTGGGCGTTTCGACGCCGACCATCTGATGCTCCACCGGAATGGCGCGGCAGTGGGGATGGAGGTGGAAACGGACAGCGAAGGGGATGAGGCGGCCTTGCCCGCCGGCCCTCTGGGTCAAAGGCCGGGCGAGCTGCTCGAGGCCCCAGATCTTGCGACCCTCTTTGTCCATGAAAATCGCGCGACGGGTGACGAGGTTGAAGGGCTGCTTATAGCCGTCATGCCAGGCTTCAACCCAAACGCCGGTGTCGTCTTCGGTGCGCCTCATGTGCACATCGGGGCCGGTGGGATAAGCGGCGCCGCGGCCGCGGCGGGGTTCTGCGAAGGGGCTTGAGAGACTGTCGGCGACGATTAGGGTGGAATGGGCCGCGGTGGCGCGGGCGGCGGCTCGCCACTCAGGGTCCAGTTCCCGTCCGGCGCCAACGTTCACGAAGATGCGGTCGGCGCCGCAGCTGAACTCGATGGCGAGCGCCCCGGCATGGGCGCGGGCCGCAAAGGCCGGGGGCGGCGGGGCGCCGACATCCATCAGGAGGGCGAGATCGCCAGACTGCCAGCGCTGGTAGCCTGATTGGCTGGCGTAGCCGAAGCGGCGGACCTCTGCGCCTGCAGCCGCCAGGGCGTTGCCCACGGCCGCCGCACTTCCCTCACCCCCGCCCTGGAAGCAAGCCATGGCGTTATCGCCGAGGCTCAGGAAGCGAACCATGTTGGCCATGCGGCCCATGGCGGCGCGGATCATCGGCGCCGGCGCGCCGCCACTGCGGGTGAGCGCGTCCTCAGCCAGGATCAATTCACACAGGCCGTTGAGCAAGGTTTCGGGGCTGCGGCTCTGGTGGCCGCCATCGGCGAGGAGTTGGCTTGCGACCGCCTCCAGCAGGATTTCTTCCCCCTGATCGCGCATCAGGTCAGCCTCAGGCAGGCCCGCCGCGGCGGCGACGACGAGGGCCGCGCCGGCCGTGATTTTGGCGCTGGGTTCGCGAATGTCTTTTGCGGCCAGCATCAAATGCCGCGCTTGACGCCCCAACGAGCGCAACGCGGCTTCTGAGGCTCCGCCGCGGGCCAGAGCGGGGGCGCCGTGGCAGAGCCAAGCGATCAGGCGCTCGGCGGTGAGTTCCGGCGCCCAGGCGGCGTCGTGCCAATCGCCAAAACTTTCGACCCAGGTGTCGACGAGCCTGACGATGGGCTCGGTTGAGCCCGGAGCCGAGGCGAGATCGCGGAGCCAGCTGAAGGCGTGGAGCCGGGCCGTGAAATAGGAGGAGGGCGCGGGCGTGCGCCAGGGAATTGGATGCAACTCACTGAGGCGCTCAGCGCCGAGCCGCCAATGGCCGCGAAGGAGTTCTCCGCCCAGAGCCGGGTCGCCGGGGCGGGGGTCTTTGGCGAGAAGGTTGACGCTCGTTGGATCCGCGCCGCGGAGATTGATCCGGTAGAACGGAGTGGAGCGCCACTCTTCGGCGGCGGCGCTCAACAAAGCGCGGAGCGCGTTTTGCGGAGGGGCCAATGCGTTCAATGGGGCCCCTATCCGCTTGCGGCCTGCTTCAGGGCTCTGATGTTGGCGGCATAGGTTTCGGGGCCGCCTTTAAACACAGCGGTGCCGGCGACCAGCGCCTCGGCGCCTGCGGCGAGGCAGGCGGGCGCGGTTTTTTCGGTCACGCCGCCATCCACCTCCAGAATGATGGGGCGGCCTGTTTGGTCGATGCGTTTCCGGATCTGTTCGATCTTGCGGAGCTGGCTGTCGATGAAGGCTTGACCGCCGAAGCCAGGATTGACGCTCATGACGAGGACCAAATCCACCAGGTCGATGACGGGGTCGAGCACTTCGACTGGGGTGCCTGGATTGAGCGAGAGGCCGGCTTTGGCGCCGCTGGCGCGGACGGCCTGCAGGGTTCGGTGGACGTGGGGGCCGGCTTCGGGATGAACGGTGAGGATATCGGCTCCCGCCTCCCGGAAGGCCGCGATGAACGGATCGACGGGCGTGATCATCAGGTGCACGTCCATCACGGTTTTGACATGCGGGCGCAGGGCTTTGACCACGGCGGGGCCAATCGTCAAATTCGGGACGAAATGGCCGTCCATGACGTCGACATGGATCATGTCGGCGCCGGCCGCTTCGACAGCGGCGATTTCTTCACCGAGGCGGGCAAAATCGGCCGCCAGTATCGAGGGGGCAATCAGGGGGGCTGCCATCCCTTTCGGCGGTATCAGTCAATGGCCTTCCGCGCAAGGTTGCGCGGAAGGCTTTAAGGCGCGGTTCAGCGGGGCAGAACCCGAGCGCGGTCGCCGTATTCCACATATACGGCGGCGCCGGGCTCAATGTAGAGGTCCGCGCCCTGGACGATGTTGACCACCTGGCCGTTCGAGAGACGCACCGTGTAGCCATAGCCCTGGCGGCGGGTGACGCCCTCTTCCACGGCGGCGCCGGCAAGCCCGCCGAGGACGGCGCCCGCGATGGCGCCGATGGCTTGTTCTTCATCGCCGCCGCCGACCTGGCTGCCGGCCACGCCGCCAATGACTGCGCCTGTGGCGGGGCCGACGATCGTGCGGGCGCCCTCAATGCGAACCGGACGGACGCGGAGGACCACGCCTTCCTCCACTCGCGTCACCTGACCGACTTGGCTGCGGGAGTAGTCGCCCGCGCCCACGCCAGAGGCGCACCCGCCCAAGGCCGCCACGAGGCCCAGGGCCGCCGCCGCCGTCATCGCACTCCGCGTCGCCATGGTTTTGGTCTCCCCAAACAATGCACAGAAGCAGGCGTTTTGCCCGCGCTCATGGCGTTTGTCGTGGGCGTGGCCTGAACCGGGGATGAATTGCCGTTGTTTCAGGCCTTTAACGGGATTAGGCTTTTCTGAACCGGGCGGCGAAGAAGCCATCCATGCCGCCATCAGCCGCCCTCGAGGACGGGAGTGTGCGGAGCCAGCCTTGTGGCGTCACATGAGTTTCGAGACCATCCGTTGAGGCCATAGGCTCAGGGATCAGCTCCGGCGGGGCATGCAGAGCGACGCTGTCGCCTTCTTCGGGCTCCAGAGAGCAGACCGCGTAAACAAGGACGCCCCCAGGTTTGAGAAAGGTTGCGGCGCGAGCAAGGAGCTGCTTTTGGCGTTCTGCGAGAGCTTCAATGTCGCTTGGGCGGCGCAGCCAGGCGACATCGGGGCGCCGGCGCAGGGTTCCGGTCGCTGTGCAGGGGGCGTCAAGCAGCACAGCGTCAGCCAAAGCAGGCGGGGTCCAGGCCAGGATGTCGGCGGCGACGATTTCGGCGTGAAGCTTTGTGCGTTCAAGATTGGCGCGGACTCGGGCGAGGCGGGTTTCGTCCCAATCGACGGCAGTGACGCGGGCGCCCGCGGCGGCGAGCTGCATCGTCTTGCCCCCGGGGGCCGCGCAAAGGTCGAGCACGGATTTGCCCGCCACATCGCCCAACAGCATGGCGGGCAGGCCGGCGGCGGCGTCCTGCACCCACCAGGCCCCGTCGGCGAAGCCCTCAAGCGCAGTCACATCGGCGCCGGCATCGAGGCGACCGGCGCCGAAGGGGCCAGGGCGGGCTTCGGGGGGCAAACTTGCTGAAGGCTTGGCCCGCAGGTCGAGGGGCGGCTCGGCGGAGAGGGCCTTGGCGATGGCCTCGGCGGTTTCATCGCCATAGGCGGCGCGCCAGCGGGTAAAGAGCCAATCGGGCAGGTTCGCGCCGGCAGGCAGGGATGCGAAATGGTCTTTCCCTTCGCCCGCCACTTTCCGGAGCACCGCGTTGATGAGTTTGGCGAAGGGCTGAGCGCTGCGGGCGGAATTGGCGAGATCGACGGCGGCGGACACCGCCGCATGGGGCGCTGTGTTGAGCGCCAGGATTTGCGCCGCGCCTGTGCGCAGGATGGCGCGCGGGGTTTCGGCCCCGGCCTCCAAAGGCCTGTTCATGAAGCGGGCTAGGACTGCATCGATCCGACCCAGATGGCGCAAGGCCGCCGACGCCATCGCCCGGGCGAAAGCGCGGTCGCGGCCCGCAAGCGGCTGGTAGGACCTGACGGTCTCAAGAGCGGTCTCCAGGTTGCGGCCTTCGTCGGTGACGGCGGCGAGCAGCGCCGCCGCGGCGCGGCGGGCCGGATCGAAAGATTGCGTGACTGCCATGGGGCCGTCATGCGCTCCCGATCCGGCCAGGGCAAGCCGTTCGGGCAGGCCTACCAGCCGGCCGCGGCAGCGAGGTCCATCGCCAGGGGCGACTTCCGGCGGCGATCAGCGATGGCGCGGTGGGGTTGCGGGGTGTTGCAACACCTTCTTGAGCAGCGCCTTCGACACATCGGCCTTGGCGTGGCCGCGGATCTTGCCCACCTGCCAAGCGCTGCGACCGACCAGCGGTTCGACCACGGCGGGTTGATCGCCGAGAACCTCGAAGCAAGCCGCCGCGCCGCGGAGCATCCAGTGGATGCGGCCGCGGAGGCAGTTCTGGACCTTCAAGGCTGTCGCGTTCGATGTCCCGGAGGTTCAGGATCGGACCCAGCCAATCCATCGCCGGGACAGGAGGCGAGGCGAGACGCGTCAGCCCCATCTTTTTCGCCAGCCACGCAAAGAGGGTTTGGGACCGGGGCGCGCGCTCCAGGCGATCCGCCGCGAAGTACGGGGCGTGGGGACGCGGCCAGATCGCGGCGATCGCAGCCCTGAAACCAAGGGCATCGCGCATCAGAGCGTCGTTCGGGGATGCAGGCGCAGTGGTCGCGGCGACGCGACGCACGATGGACTTGGCCATGGCGGGCATGGCGCACTCTCCTGCGGTTGGCGCTTTCCTCAGCGATCGCGGGAGAGGCTTTCAGGCGGGATGCACAAAGTCGATCCTGGCGCTTTTAAGCGGCGGTTGATCTGGAATTCAGACCTGTGAGGCGGTGCATGCGGGCTGGCTTGAACGAGAAAGCCCGCGCCAGGATTGGCGCGGGCTTTGGGTCGCGCCGACCGATGGCGGCAGAAATTGGGTGACCGGCGTTATACCATCGGGACGCTGGTTTGGCTCTCGGTGCTCGGGACGCTCGTGCCGCCGCGGGGGCGCAGGCCCATGCCGGCGCCGTGCTTCATCAGGGCCTCGATCCGGTTGCGGGTGTTGGGGTGGGTCGAGAACAGATTGTCGGCGCCGCGGCCCGCCAACGGGTTGATGATGAACATGTGGGCCGTTGCGGGGTTGCGCTCGGCGTCCACGTTCAGCTGACCGCGGGCGTAACGCTCGATCTTATCCAGGGCGCTCGCGAGGCTTTGCGGATCACCGGCGATTTCGGCGCCGACGCGGTCGGCCTCATACTCGCGCGATCGACTGATCGCCATCTGCACGATGGAGGCCGCGATCGGGGCCAAGAGCATGATCGCTATGCCTGCAATGGGGTTGGCATTGCCGTTGCCGTCGCGGGGGGTAAAGAACATCGCGAAGTTCGCGAGCATGGCGATGGCGCCTGCGATCGTGGCGGTGACGGTCATCGTCAGGGTGTCGCGGTTTTTGACGTGGGCGAGTTCGTGAGCCATCACGCCGCGAATTTCATCGCGGTTGAGGATGCGGAGTAGGCCCGTGGTCGCTGCGACCGCGGCGTTCTCGGGGTTGCGGCCGGTGGCGAAGGCGTTCGGCTGGGGGTTGTCGATGATGTAAATCTTCGGAGCCGGCATGCCGGCGCGCTGGGCCAGGGCAAGCGTGTCCTGCGCATAGTTTCGCACCAGTGGATCGGCATGATTGGCGCTGACTTCCACCGCGCGGAAGTGGCGGAGCACCATTTTGTCCGCGTTCCAATAGGCGAAAAAGTTCATCGCCACAGCGACGCCAAGGGCAATCATCATACCGCCTGCGCCGCCCACCCAAAAGCCTACGGCGCCGAATAGGGCCGTCAGGGCCGCCAACAGCATAAAGGTCTTGGTGTGGTTCATAGCGTGCGAAGATCCCTTCCCCAAGAGCAGGAGCGCTCCATTTGGGTTTGAGGCAGGATATGGAATGGGCGGCTGCCTTCTTCAATATCCCCAAGACCCAACCGACCGATCAGGACTTTGTCATGACCGAAGCCTCCGCCCCCGTCCCGGCCGACTTGGCCCCTCCCAACGCGGCGCCTGGCAAGACGCTCTCGCCGGAGGCGATCCGGGCGCTGCGGGAGGCCGCGGAGCGGCGGGCGCTGGCGGAAGCCGAGGCTGCGCGGGATCGCGAGATCGGCGGCCCTTCCGGCGAGGAGCCAACACGGTTTGGGGACTGGGAGCGCAAGGGCCTCGCCGTGGATTTCTGACCCATTTTGCAACAGCTGGGGGCAGAGCAGCGTTAAATTGCGCGAACGAGGCGAGCGCGCCGGCGGCGGGCGCCGTGTGTTCGGAGAAGGCGATTGATGAGAGCGTCCGGGTTCGCACAGTTCGGCTTCCGGGGCCGTCTTGGGCGGCGCCCACCCGCTTTTGACTCGATGCAGAAGGAGCGCTCATGCGCGCGTTTACCTTGGCCCTCGCGGCGCTGACCATTCTGGGGGCCCCTGCCGTGACGATCGCGCCGGCCCTGGCCGACGGCATTGAGCGGCCCGCCGCGCCGGCCCCTGCCCGGCCCCGGCCTCGGCCGCGTCCGCCGGAGCCGACCCCCGCTCCGCCGCCGGTCATCCGGGAGTCTGAGCCTGTTCCGCTGACGCCGCCTCCGCCTCCGCCGCCGGTGGCCAGCAATGAAGTGCGCTTGTCCGACGCGTTCTTCATGACGCCGCTTTCGGGCGGGGTCGGGATGGGGATCGGCGAAGGCGCGGTCTATGGCGGCGGTCGCGTCATCATCTCGGGCGGCGGGGCGACATTCTCCGGCGCCGGGCGAGATCTATCGATGTTCCGCAGTCGCAGCCACAGCCACAGCCATGGCGGCGGAACCCATCATGGCGGCGGCGGCGGTGGCTCATGCCGCAGCTGCCCAGGCTGAGGCCCAGGCGGATAAGGCGCGGGGTCTCATTGCGCACCGCAGCGAAAGCGGCTATGCGGGCCGCCTTTTCCCGCACAGGCGTGCGGAGTTGCAGGGGCGACCTTCATGGCGCAAGCCGGGTCCGGCTCGCCGTCAACCGATGGCGACGCATCTAGGAAACACGACGACGCACATTCTCAGTCGGGACAGGGCGGCGCCGGGCATGTGCAGGCCGGGTTCTGGAGCCTTTTGATCGGGTCGATCGGGGTCGTCTATGGCGACATCGGCACGAGCCCGCTCTACGCGTTCAAAGAGTCGCTGCATCACCTTTCGCTCGACGGCTCCGCGGCGACCCGCGCGGAGGTGATGGGGATCATCAGCCTGATCTTCTGGGCTCTGATGATCGTGGTGACGCTGAAATACGTCATCCTTGTTCTTTCCATGGACAACAAAGGCGAGGGGGGAACTCTGTCGCTGATGGCCCTGGCCACCAAGGCGCTTGGACGACGAACGCCTTGGCTGTTCGTCATCGGCGTGATCGGGGCGTCTTTATTCTATGGCGATGCGATCATTACGCCGGCGATTTCGGTCCTGTCGGCGGTCGAGGGTCTGAAAGAGATCGAGGCCTTTGAGAGCTTCATCACGACGCAGGTCGTTCTGGGGATCGCCTGCGGCATTCTGGTCGGTCTGTTTTTGATCCAAAGCCGTGGCACAGGGAGCATCGGGCGGTTTTTCGGCCCGATCACGACGGTGTGGTTCCTGACCATGGGGGGCTTTGGGGCCTATCACCTCGTCATGGACGACATTTCCATCCTCCAGGCCCTGTCGCCGCACCACGCGGCGGCGTTCATCTTTGAGCACCAGTTTATGAGTTTTGTGGTGCTCGGGTCAGTGTTCCTGGCGGTCACTGGCGCTGAAGCGCTCTACGCTGACATGGGCCATTTCGGGCGCAAGCCGATCCGGGTGGCGTGGATGGGGCTCGTACTGCCGTGTCTGACGCTCTGCTATTTGGGGCAGGGGGCGATGGTGTTGAAGGACCCGACTGCGGCGGAGAACCCGTTCTTCTTTCTCGCCCCGGACGGGCCTTTGCGGATCGGGCTCGTGATGCTCGCGACCGTGGCGACCGTCATCGCGAGCCAAGCGGTGATTTCGGGCGCTTTTAGTCTGACGCAGCAGGCGATCCAACTGGGCTTGCTGCCGCGGATGGAAATTCGGCGGACGAACGAGACCGCCTATGGCCAGATCTACATGCCGCAGGTGAACTGGATGCTGATGGTGGGCGTGCTCATCCTGGCGTTCACGTTCCAAAGTTCGACAGCGCTGGCAGCGGCGTATGGCATCTCAATCACCGGCGAGATGATGATGAGCACGGCGATGATGTTCATCGTCATCTGGAAGCTGTGGAGCCGGCCGCTGTGGATGGCGGTGGCGATTGTCGTTCCGTTCTTTGTGATCGAGGCGATCTTCTTCTCCTCGAATATGCTGAAGATCATGCACGGGGGGTATGTGCCGCTGTTGTTGGCTTTGGCGCTGGTCACAATCGTGTGGACCTGGGTGCGGGGGTCGGCGCTGTTGTTAGAGAAATCCAAGCGGGCGCTGTCTTTGGAAGGGTTTTTTGAGCTCATCGAGCAGGACCCGAACCCGCCGCAGAGGGCGCGGGGGACGGCGATCTTTTTGACGGCCGACCCTGACACCGCGCCAGCGGCGCTCGAGCACAATCTCAAGCACAATCAGGTGTTGCATGAAAAGATCATCCTGCTCACCGTGAAAACCAGCCAGGCGCCGCGGGTGCCGGACAGCGAGCGGGTGAAGATTGAAGAGTTCCGGCCTGACGTGAAGCGGGTGACGTTGACGTTTGGGTTCATGGAAACGCCGAACGTGGTGAAGGCGCTGACGCAGTCGCGCAAACTTGGCCTGAAGTTCGAGATCATGAAGACGAGCTTCTTCTTGAGCCGCCGGACTGTGGTGCCGAGCGAGAAGAGCGGGATGCCGCTATGGCAGGATCACCTGTTCATCTTCCTTGCGCGCAACGCGACGAACGCGACGGACTTTTTCCATATTCCGAGCGGGCGGGCGGTGGAGCTGGGCAACCAGGTGATGGTGTAGCGTACGGGTGTGCTTCACTTCCATCTCCACGAGCGCGTGGGGAACTGTGCGGTTCAGGCCGAAGGCGCAATCAGCAAGCCCTTCCACTTTTGAGCGCGCCACACCGGCTGGACGGTCTCTGTCGGCGGCGATCCTTATGTTGCTCCCAATGGGAGCAAGAAGAGACCTGAGGCGATGGGTTATCGGATGCGGGATGGATGACAGCGGCAGAGGCCCGCGCGGGCATCCACCGGGCGGCACGTCTCGACACACAGCAAACAGCGACCGATTGTTCGCGCATGTCGCTGCGGGTTTCGGCGGCTGGTTCATTGCGGCTTTGATGGCTTTCGGCCTTTTTATCCTGTGGTTGTTTCCATTGTTGTCAACGCGGCGGGGATGGCGATGCTCGGCGCCTTGCGTGGAGCCGCCTATTGGCTGATCACAGGTCGGCAGCGAGCATCGCAGCCAAAGATCTGACCCCTACCGATCATCCCTTCTAGGGGGAGGAGTTCGGTCTGCTCTGAACGCGCCCGCCCCGTTGCAAAGGGGGGAGATGGAGGGGGACTCCTCATCACGCTCCTCATCGCGCTCTGGCAGGGCGGGCGCGCGGCGGATAAGCAAGCGCGATGAGCATGTCATGCTCTCTTGGCGCGTGGCTTGCGGCGGCGCTTGCAGGCTCTGCGCTGGGGGCTGCGCTCTCGACGGTGCTTGTGCTGTCGCAGGCGCTCACCAAATGGGGCTTTACCGGTCCAGCGGTGGTTTCTGGTTCGCCGCGGCAGGGTTTGCGCTCGCGTTTGTCGCCGGCGAGGTTGCTGTGGCGCTGGCGCTGTTTGCGGCCAAGCGCTTCAATCCGCCGCGGCCGCTGGCGGATATGGCGGCCGGCGCAGTGGTCGCCTTTGCGATCCTGATGGAGGTTAGGGGCTTTGTCTTCGCGCAGATGGAAGAAGCGCTCACGCTGCCCGTTTTCGGGCTGATCCTGATCGCGCCGCTGATCGCGGGGGCCGTCGCGGGACTTGTCTATTGGCGGCTGCGGCCTGCCGCCTTGCATCCGGCGGCTGATGGTCTATAGCGCGCGCTCGCTTTCGTTTTGAAGGATCGCGGCGATGCCAAAGGGTGACGTGAAAAAGGTCGTGCTCGCTTATTCGGGGGGCCTCGACACCTCGATCATCCTGAAGTGGCTGCAGCAGGAATATGGCTGCGAGGTGGTGACCTTCACCGCGGACCTCGGCCAGGGTGAAGAGCTTGGGCCGGCGCGGGAGAAGGCGCTCGCGATGGGCGTGAAGCCGGACAACATCTTCATCGACGATCTGCGGGAAGAGTTCGTCCGCGATTTCGTGTTCCCGATGTTCCGGGCGAACACGCTTTATGAAGGGCAGTATCTGCTCGGGACCTCGATCGCGCGGCCGCTGATCGCCAAGCGGCAGATCGAAATTGCTAATCTCGTGGGCGCGGACGCGGTGTGTCACGGCGCCACCGGCAAGGGGAACGATCAGGTCCGGTTTGAGGTGAGCTATTATGCGCTGAAGCCCGATGTGCGGGTGATTGCGCCGTGGCGGGAGTGGAGCTTCCAGGGGCGCCCCGACCTCATCGCCTACGCCAAGCAGCACGGGATTCCGATTGCGGCGGGCAAAGAGCAAGAAGCGCCGTTCTCGATCGATGCGAACCTGTTGCACACCTCGTCTGAGGGGTTGGCGCTCGAGGACCCCGACGTGGCGGCGCCCGACATTGTGACTAAGCGCGGTGACCGACGGACGATCACGCCGGAGGAGGCGCCGGACCAAGCCATGATCATCACCATCGGCTTCAAGGAAGGCGATGCGATTTCCTTGAACGGGAAGGTGCTGAAAGCGCACGAGCTTTTGAAAGCGCTGAACGATATCGGCAAAAAGCACGGGATCGGCGGGCTGGATCTCGTTGAAAACCGCTTTGTGGGGATGAAGTCTCGGGGCTTCTACGAAACCCCGGGGGGCACGATCCTGTGGCAGGCGCATCGGGCGATTGAGAGCATCTGCCTCGACCGTGGCGCGATGCACCTGAAGGATGAGCTGATGCCGAAATACGCAACGCTCATTTACAACGGAATGTGGTTCACGCCGGAGCGCAAGATGCTGCAGGCGGCGATCGACGCGAGCCAAGATGATGTGACGGGCGAGGTGAGGCTGAAGCTCTATAAAGGCGGGGTTTATGTGCAGGGGCGGAGCTCGCCCTACTCTCTGTACAACAAGGACCTCGTGGGCTTTGACGCGGCCGGCGGCTATAACCAGAAAGACGCGGAAGGCTTCATCAAGCTCAACGCGCTGCGGCTGCGAATCGCGGCGTGGCGGGACAAGCGGGTGGGGAAGAATGAGTAGGCGGCTCGCTTACTCGTCCGCCGCCTTCCGGTTAGCCTGCCAATAGAGCCCGGTCAGGCCGATGGTTCCGATAAGGCCGTGGGCTATGATGAAGGGCCAGAGCGTGCCGAGCGCGACAAAGCCTGCGCCAAAGACAAGGCCTATGATGCCGCTTTGAACGATACCGGTCTTGCCTTGATAAAGGTGCGGCAGTCCAAACAATACGGCTTGCGCGACCACGATAACGGCCAGGTTTGCCGGCTCTGACCCAAATGTCAGAGCCAGCGCTGAGATTAGGAAAGCGCGGAAGAATAGTTCTTCGATGAAGGCGGCGCTGGTCCAGTTATAGACCAACGCTAGGCCCAGCATGACGGGGCGGCCTTTGAAGCGTTTTTCGAAGCGGCTCATGTCGGGCCGCGGCCAGTGCAGGCGTTGCACAAGCAGTCGATAAACCGGGATAAGCGCCAGGTAGGCGCCGAAGACCGCGCCAAACACTGCGATGGGCATACCCCACCAAGGCCAATCCACAGGCCACTCAAGCCCGATCTCAGACCAGCTCACGCCTTCTTGGTGGAGGGCGAACGCGGCATATCCAGTCGCCACCCAGAGGCCTGGGCCCGGTCCGTTGCGTTTGGCGAGCGCGGCAATCAACGCCCAGATCCCAAACAGCAGCGTCAGTGCGATCCCAACATGCCCGAGCATTATCCCAACCCCGCCTGCCCCTTTTTCGGCAGGCTCGCGCGGATCAGGCGGTAGGAGCGCTCCAGCTGGGCCTTGAGCTCTTCGTCTGGGATGGCCCCATCAAGATTGAGCCAGGAGCGGTGCATAGAACGGGCGCGCTCGGCCGCGCCCATCTCGATCAGACGGCTCGCGGCCTCACGGCTGTCGGTCTTGATCGAAACGCCGGTCCTGATCGCGCCGACGCAGGCGAACATTTTTCCGCCGACCTTCCAGGCGTCGTGGCCGCCGCCCCAGGGGTCTGAGACTGCCGCGCGGGGGAAGCCGGCGCAGATGCGGTTGACGCCCTCGCGGCTCATTTCAAACAATCCTTCAGGCGAGGAAATCCTTAAGGCGGGCGGCTTCGCGGCGGCCCTGGGCGATCCCGGCCTGAGCGATGGCGGCGCTGTTGCGGCCGTCCATGAAGTTCATCGGGAAGGTCTGCAGGACCTCAGCGTCCGGCACGACCAAGGCATGGCGGCCGCCGGCTTGCTCGACGACCGCGGCCTCGCGCTTGGCCATGGCCCAGATGGCGGGGCCGGACAAAGGCGTGTTGACGGCGAGGGTGACGACCTTGGCGTGGCCCTTGGCGGCGTCAGCGCTCGTGGGGGAACGGCAGCCGCCGTCCATGAAAAGCCGGTCGCCGATGCGGACGGGGGGGAAGATGCCGGGGACGGCGCAGCTGGCGGCGACGCCTTGACGCAAAGGCGCTCCATGCGCGCGGCGGATCAGGGTGAAGGCGCCGCTGTCGACATCCACCGAGGCGGCGGCGAAGTTCTCAGGCCAAGGGGCGTCCGGTTCGGCGACGCTTTCAAAGATCGCCGCGTAAAGCTCTTCCGGCACGACAGCGCCGGTCTTTGACAGGGCGCCGAACTCTTTCAGGAGTTCGACCGGAGCTTCGGCGTCGACGGGCATTTTCATGTAAATCGAAACGAAGCGGGACGGGTCCAGGTTCATGGCCGGCGGGCCGTCGCCGGACCGTTCTGTTGCGCCCGCGGCGATCTGGGCTTCGGCGTAGGTTTGCGGGTCTTGGCCCTGGGCGATGGCGGAGCCGACAAACGATCCCGCGGAGGTGCCCACGATCAGGTCCCAGGCCGGGCGCACGCCTTCGGCGGCGAGGCCCGCCAAGACGCCCGCTTCCCAGGCGATGCCCACCGGGCCGCCGCCGCCCAACACCAAGGCCTTATCCATCCGATCTAAACTCCTGCCGTGATCGGGCCAGTGAAGCGGGTTCGCCGGGCGGCGTCCAGCGGATCAGCACAGTCGCAAAGCCGGTTGTGGACGTTGAGAAAGTGGGGTTGCCCTTGGCATCATGAACGAGAGCCAGATCGCGCAGTTGCTGTGAGCCTGGTCACGGCGGCGGCAGCCCCGGCCAGCTGTGCTTTTGGGCGCGGCGATCTGTGCGGCCTGGGGGCCTAGCGTTCGCCGTGCTGTTCACGTTTTTCATTAGGCTCGGCGGAGAGGTGGTCACCGTCGACCGTGCGGCCTTGGCTCCCTTCTTTGCTTGGGTCCTCGATACAGTTGGCCCTTTCGGGATGATCCTTTCTGTGGCCACTCCGCCGTTTGCGGCGATGGCGGGAGGCTTCGCCTACAGCCCGCATGGCCGACAGGAACGGCAATATCAGGGGCTTTGGGCGGCTGGGCATCGGGTTCCCGGACAAGCGCCCGTGCTTTTGTGTGGAAAGACTGGATTCCGACGCTGCTGTCTCTTGCGGTCATGGCGGAGCTTGTGGTGGGCGATCTGGCGGCGGCGCACCACGAAGCCGCGCCCGGCTAGGATTCCGGTTTCACGGTGTCGCCGGCGCTTTGCTCGGCCACGCCCAAAGCATCGGCTAAGCGGGTCTTCGCGCTGCCTGGGGCTAGAGGTTTCTGCTGGCTGTCATGCGGCGCCCATCCGGTGAGAGTAATCGCTTCAAAAGTCGCCGGCACGCGGCCATCAGGGAAGGCATAGCGCTCTTGATAGAGCGCCATCGCCCGAGCGACGACTTCCCGGCGCAAGGGCGGGGCGCTTTGGGCGAAGGCTGCGGTTTCGCCCATGGCGCGCAGGTCCTGCAGCAGGCGGAAAGGGTCGCGGTAACGGACGGTGGCGACCTCGCGGTCTGCGGCGGGGAGGGCGAAGCCGGCGCGCTGAAGGAGGCCCGCGGCTTCGCGGATTTCGGGAAAAGGCGCGATGCGCAGGGCCGCGCCGCCGGTCAGCTCGGCTTCGGCCTCTATCAAGACGGCGCGCAGTTCCCGCAGGGTTTCAGGACCGAAGAGCGTCGCCATCAGGAGACCATCGGGGCGCAGGGCGAGGCGAAGCTGAACCAGGGCGCCGGGGAGGTCATTGACCCAGCCCAAAGATAAGGGAGCCAAAACCAGATCAAAGGATTGGGACGCGAAGGGCAGGCGCTCAGGATCAATGGCAATGTCTGCGCCCTGCTCCATCATATCGGCGGCGACAACGAAGTGATCCTTGGCCAGGGCGGGCCGCAGAATCGCCCCGCCGCCCAGGGCCAACACGCGGGGGAAGGGCCGGTTGATGGCCTCAAGCCGCTCCAGCAACTCAACCGCGGCGCGGGTCTGCAGGAAGGATGCGTCCGCGAAGCCTTGGCCTGCGGCGGCGCGGCGCTTGCGCAGACGATGCCGGCGGGGGTCGAATGGGCCTTCCACAATGGGCGCCATTTGGGGCAGCGGGCGATGAAACACAAGGCGCTGAGGCGGCTTTTCAGCGGAGCGGCGGATCTGATCTGGCCGCCGCGGAGCGTTTTGTCTTCCACGCCGGCGGACCATCCGGGGCGGGTCGTGGCGGGGGAGTTCAGCCAGCTGCCGTTTCTGGCGGAGCCGCTGTGCTTTCGCTGCGGGTTTCCGCTGCCCGCTGATCTGGGGCGGGAAGCAGTGTGCGGGGCTTATGCGATGGGGCGCCGGATTATGATGGGGCACGGGCGGCGTTGTCGTACGGGGATGCGGCGCGGACCTTGGTGTTGCAGAGGAAGCGCGCGGGGCGGCGGGACGGGCTGGCGGCCTTTGGGGCCTGGCTGGCACTGGCGGTGCGGCTTGGCCATGGCCTCTGAGGGATTGATCCAGCGTAAGGCCGTAGGGCAGGCGTCGCTCACCGCCAAAGAAGCGGAAGCGGCAAGTGCCGCGGGCGTTTCGCGGGCGGCGCAAAGGTTGGGCTCAGGGGCTGCGGGTGCTTCTCATTGACGACGTCATGACCAAAAAGGGGCCAAGGTGGAAGCCTGCGCCTGGGCGCTGAAGCGCGACGGGGCCCTTAAGGTGCATGGTCTGACGCTGGCGCGCGTTGTTGATCCGGTGGATGTGTCTATATGACAGGACGGAGACGATCAGATGCAGCCGGTCACGGTCTACACTACGGTGTTTTGTCCCTATTGCAGCCGGGCTTTGGACTTGCTGAAACGCAAGGGGGCTAAGGTGACTGAAATCGCTGCAGGGATGGACCCTAAGCGCAAGGCGGAGATGATTGAGCGCTCCGGCGGGCGGCGGACATTTCCACAAATCTTCATCGGCGACACGCATGTGGGGGGTTGTGACGACCTGCATGCGCTGGACGCCAAAGGCGGGTTGGACCCGCTGCTGAAGGGGTCGTGATGAGCCAGATCCTTCGGGTGGGTGTGGTTCAGCTCCGCTCCGGGATCGAGCCGGCGGCGAACCGGGAAGCGGCCCTGCCTTTGCTGCGTCAAGCGGCGGCCGAAGGCGCGCGGTTGATCGCGACACCGGAAAACACGCATCGGCTGGACAAGGACCGGACCCGGGCGCTCGCGGCGGCGGAGGCCGAGGATCAAGCCGCCGCGGTGAAGGCTTGGGGCCGGATCGCGAGCGAGCTGGGCGTATGGGTGTTGATGGGGTCGATGCCGGCGTGGGTGGGCGGCGGCAAAGTCGCGAACCGGAGCCTATTGTTTGGGCCCGATGGGAAGGTCAAGGCGGCCTACGACAAGATCAATCTGTTTGATGTCGATCTTGGCGGCGGGGAGACCTATCGCGAGAGCGCGACCGTGCGGCCCGGTGGGCAGGCCGTGGCAGCGGAGGGCCCCCTCGGGGCGAGGCTTGGGCTGACGGTGTGCT
>JBILVS010000049.1:0-18540 GCA_044370335.1 Caulobacterales bacterium | reverse complement strand
TCGCCACGGCGATAGCGCCGCTGGCGGTGGGGGCGGTGCCCGTCTTGGCAGACATCGATGAGACGATGACGCTCGATGCCACCGACCTGCCCCGTCGGTTGAGCCCGCACACTAAGGCGATCATCGTCGTGCACATGGCGAACGCGGTCTGCAACATGGAGGCGGTCAACGCCTTTGCTCAGAAACACGGGCTGATGGTGTTTGAAGACGCCTGCCAGGCGGTGGGGGTGCAGTACAAAGGCCGCTATTGCGGGACGCTGAGCCAGGCGGGCGCGTTCAGCTTCAATGCCTACAAGAACCTTTCGAGCGGCGAAGGGGGCGCGGTTCTCACCAACGACACCCAGTTGTTCACCCGGGCGCGGACGTATCACGACTGCGGCGACTATGGCCGGGGCAGCGACAGCGACAAAGAGCCGGCCTTTGTGGGTTTCAACTTCAAGGCGCATGAGATGCAGGGGGCTGTTCTCAACGTGCAGCTCCGAAAGCTCGGTCCTTACATCGAAGGGCTGAAGCGGCGGCGGGCGATGTTGGCGGCGATGCTGGCGGACCGGCCGGACTGCACGATCAGTCCGCACCATGATCCGGCGGCGGCGTGCAATCTGTCGCTGCTATTTGAGACCGAAGAGGCCGCGATCGCGTTTGCGCACCATCGCGGCGTAGCGCGGCTGAAGGACTCCGGCAAGCACCTATTCACCAACTGGCAGAGCATCTTGAACAAGCGGACGGCGCACCCGAAGATGAACCCTTGGGCCTGGGCGCATCGGGACATCGACTACAGCGCCTCCCGCTATCTGCGGACGCTCGATATCCTCAGCCGCACCTGCCGGGTGGAGCTTGGGGGAAGGTGGCCGCTCCCGGTGGTGTACGCCTACGGGCGCTGGCTGAAAGAGCGGCTCTGCGTCGCCAGGACCGCGCCGCTTTCCCCTGGCTCAGGCCCCGGCGGAGGCGGCCTGGGGCATAAGAGTTAACAGCGGGCGGGAAGCCCCCTATGTTTGAGCGCATCGATAAGGATTCGCTCATGGCCGCCGCCCCTCTTCACGCCCCCGTCGTCATCATTGGTTCCGGCCCCGCCGGCTACACAGCGGCGATCTACGCCGCGCGCGCCATGCGCAAGCCGATGCTGATCGCGGGGATGCAGCCCGGCGGGCAACTGACGATCACGACGGACGTGGAGAATTACCCAGGCTTTGCCAACGTGATCCAAGGACCCTGGCTGATGGATCAGATGAAGGCTCAAGCGGCGCACATGGGCGCTGCGATGGTGGAGGACGTCATCATCGATGTGGACCTCTCCAAGCGGCCCTTCGTGTTGAAGGGCGACGGCGGGCAGATCTACACCGCCGACAGCGTCATCATCGCCACGGGCGCCCAAGCGAAATGGCTTGGCCTGCCGAATGAGCAGAGCTTTTGCGGATTTGGCGTTTCCGCCTGCGCGACGTGCGACGGGTTTTTCTATCGCAACAAAGAGGTCGTCGTGGTCGGCGGCGGCAACACGGCGGTGGAAGAAGCGCTGTATCTCACGAACTTCGCCTCCAAGGTCACGCTGATCCACCGCCGGGATGAACTCCGGGCCGAGCGCATCCTGCAGGACCGGCTTTTCAAGCACCCCAAGATCGAGGTGATCTGGGATACCGCGGTGGACGATATCCTGGGCGGCGGGGAGCCACGGGGGGTGACCGGCATCCGGCTCAAGAACACCAAGACCGGGGCGATGCGGGACCTGAAGACCGACGGGGTGTTCGTGGCCATCGGGCACGCGCCGGCGACGGATCTGTTCAAGGGCAAGATCGCGATGAAGCCCAACGGCTATATCATCGTGGAGCCGGGAACGACGAGGACCAACGTGGAGGGCGTGTTCGCGGCCGGGGACGTCGCGGACGAGACCTACCGCCAGGCCGTCACCGCGGCGGGCTTGGGGTGCATGGCGGCGCTGGAGGCCGAACGCTACCTTGCGGCCATCGAGCATGACGGCCATGCCGAAGAACCCGTGGTCAAGCAATACGGGTCTTGGTGAAGACGCCCACGAAAGGGTGATGGCGGTTTAGCTTGCTTCGTGTGGCTGTTTGCGTCATAAGACGCGGACCTATCGAGTTTGGCCGACCATTGGCCTCCGCGGCCGTGCGCTTTATGCCGGTCGCCGCCGACGATCTCCTCTGAGCTTCGATATTGAAAGCCCCCGCGCGTTTTGCGGGCGGTTCTGTTTGGAAGGAGGCCGTTATGGCCACTGGTACTGTGAAATGGTTCAACTCCACCAAGGGCTTCGGCTTTATCCAACCGGATAACGGCGGCCCGGACGTGTTCGTCCACATCAGCGCGGTTGAACGCGCGGGCCTCGCCGGCCTGAAAGATGGCCAGAAAGTTGAGTTCGAAGTCGAACAAGACCGTCGGACCGGCAAGAGCGCGGCGGGACAGTTGCGCACGGTCTGATCTTTTGATTTGCGATCGCATGAAGGCCGCCTTCCTTACAGGAGGGCGGCCTTTTTCGTTTTCGGCTTTCTTCCGTTCAGCGATCAATGTGCTTCTGCAGGACCTGATGCAGATGACGGAGGCGAATTTCCGTGTACTGCGCAAAATGCACGGGAATCTGATCGCCCATCATGGCGAGACCTTCCTGAACATAAGGTAGGTTCGCCATATCCTGATCAAAGACGCCACCCAAGGCGCCGAGCTCAGCGGCGGCGGAGAAGGGCTCATCATCCGACAGCCAATGCACCGGGGCGGGGCGCGGTCGGGCTTCACCTTTGGGAACACGCTTCAAGATGTAGATGTCCATGATCGCCGCCCCGACCCCGTCGGGCCGCCAGCGATAGACGATGTTGGGGCTGTAGCCCGCCCAAAAGCTCATGTTCGGAAAGACGTTGTAAAGCATGGGATCGAGCATTTCGGCGTCGGAGCACTGGGTGTAGTCGTGGCCATCCTCCGCCGCCAAAACGGCGCGCTGGTTGGCGGCGGCAAAGGCGCGGGCGCTCATGCCCGCCGGCGCCTCGATCCGCTCTCCCGACGACAGGCGCCCGGAGCTTTCCAGCATCGCGTTCAAGATGTCGGACTGGGATAGCCCGGACCCGTCGATAAACGGGCTTGGCGCCGCCATCGCCGTCAATTGGCGAGAGGTGTAGTCTGAGAACACGTCGTAGCCGGAGTTGGCGTCGCCCAGATACGGCATGAATTGGGGATGGGTCGCGACGCTGTGGCGGCTTTCCATGAAGGCCTCCGCGGTCGCTTTCCAGTTCGCGGGATACTTCTTCGCCACATGCACCGCGATGTAGCGATCTTCCAGGTGGTAGTCCTTGAAGTGCTGCGGAAGCGGATCAAGGACCGTTTCCAGCGACGGGTCGTTGTTATCGAAGGTGATGAAAATAAACCCGCCCCAGCGGCCGACTTTCGCTTCCGGCAGGCTGAGTTTGTCTTTCTCCAGTTGCGGGAAATCCCAAGCGAAGGAGTTGTGGCGGAAGCTGCCGTCGGCGTTCCATTCCCAGCCGTGGAAGGTGCAGCGGAAGCGCTTCTTGCAGCCGGCATGGGTTTCAAGCTTCCGCCCGCGATGCAGGCAGACATTGTAGAGCGCCTTGATTTCATCGGGCGCGGTGCGGACGATCAGAAGCGAGCGGCCGACAATGTCGTAAATCAGGAAGTCGCCGACCTTTGGGATCTCTTCCTCGCAGCAGGCCATCTGCCAGCACTTGAGCCAGACCTTCTCGATCTCCTTCTGATAGAAGGCTTCGGAGGTGTAGTTCGTCGCCGGCACGGGATCGGGGCTGAGATCGGGGCCGAGATCGGGGCCGAGATCGGGGCCGAGATCGGGGATCGTGTCTTGGACCAGCCAATCAGGCGCGGGGACCGCGTCCGCGGCGACAATTTCTTTGTATATGGGGCTTTTGTCCGGGCGGTCGCCGCTCGGCAGAAACTCGATCTTCATCGGGGCCTCCGTTCGGCCGTGGGCCGTTCCGGGTTGGTTTTGCGCCAGCGCACAAAACAATCCGCTCTGTCGGTTTTTCAGAAGGAAGCACCCGAAGCCACTACCGGGCGACCGCCCGCCGCGCGACCGGCTGGCGCGGTCGGGGGTTCAAGGGCTTTGTGGGTATGTGTCTTTGGTCACACCGGCGGCGCCGGGCGCCTCGACGGCCGGGGGAAACCTCTTCAAGGTAAACGGCATATCATGTGATGCGCCTGCCCTCCCTCGCCCCCTTCCGCCACCGCCAGTTTCTCACCTACTGGCTGATGCGCTCCGTTTCGACCTTGGGCTTTCAGGTGCAGGCGACAACGATCGGCTGGCAGGTTTATGAGATCGCCCGGGACCGCGGCCAAAGCGTTGAACAGAGCGCTTTTTTGCTGGGCCTTGTGGGGCTGGCGCAATTCCTGCCGCTTCTGATCCTGTCCCCGTTCGGCGGCCAGGCCGCGGACCGCTACAGCCGCAAGGGCATCATCCTCGGCTACCAGCTTGCGAAGATCGCGACCCTTGTCGCGCTCGTTTTGGTGTCGCTTCGCAACGGCGACGGGGCGCTGACGGCGGTGTTCGCCGCCGCGATCATTTCAGGCGCTGTGAACGCGTTTGCGCCGGCGGCGAGCCAGGCGCTGATGCCGATGCTGGTGCCGAAGGAGGATCTGCCGCAGGCGGTGGCGTTGTCATCGTTGGCGTTCTCCACGTCTTCCATCATTGGGCCTGCGATCGCCGGCGTTGCGATCGCGGTGGGGGAAGGCACGAGCCTGGGGGGGGCGGTGACGGCCTATGGCTTGGCCGCGGCGTTTTTTCTGGGCGCGGTCTGCTTCTGCCTGAGCTTAACGCCGCCGAAGCAGGAAAAGCCCACCAATCCTCGAGCTTTGGCCATGATCCTGGAGGGCCTGCGCTATGTGCGGGACAACAAGATCGTGCTGGGGGCGATGAGTCTTGATCTTGTGGCCGTGCTGCTGGCGGGGGCTACAGCGTTGCTGCCGGTTTATGCCCGAGACATCCTGCATGTCGGCCCGGAAGGTTTAGGTTGGATGCGGGCGGCGCCGGCGGCAGGAGCGGCGGCGGTGGCTCTGTGGCTTGCAGCGATGCCGATCCGCACGCGCGTCGGCCGATGGATGTTCCTCTCGGTGGCGGTTTTCGGCCTCGCCACTGTCGGTTTCGGGCTGTCGCAGGCGTTTGTGGCGTCGCTCGCGTTCCTGGCGCTGATCGGGGCGACGGACATGGTGAGCGTTTATGTGCGCTCATCGCTGATCCAGTTGGCGACGCCGGACTCCATGCGCGGCCGGGTCGCTAGTACCGGATTCATCTTCATCAGCGCCTCGAACGAGCTGGGCGAGTTCCAATCGGGGCTCTTCGCCCGCGCCTTCGGCCCCGTCGGGGCGGTGGTGATCGGCGGCATCGGCGCCGTCCTCACCGTCGGTTTGTGGATCAAGCTCTTTCCTGCCCTCTGGCGCATGGACACGTTTGAAGACGCCGCCCGTTATGCCGAACGCGACGCCACGGCCGCCTTGGCCCCGAGAGCGCCCGAAGCCAGCACCGGCAGCAGATAACCCGCCGCAATTCCCGTGTTGGACACAGCGTTGCCTGGGATGCCCGTCGCCACCGAGACGAACGAGTCCGTCACGTACCAGACAACCACAATCGCGGTGATGGCCCGCCACAGGCTCGCCGCCTGCTCCCCGGTCGCTGCAAAGGCAAGCCGCATCAAAGCGCCGAGAGCAAGAGCAAAGCCCAAGAACACCGCGCCCAAAACCGCCGCTGTCGGCCGCGTCGCCTCGGTGAAGCCTGTCTCGCCGTCGAGCGGCCAGGTGATCGCGTCATAGAACAACAACACCGGCGCATCGAGGCCCGGAAACGCCGCGAACCAAAACGCCAGCGCGCCTCCCAGCATCAGCGCCCACCAGGCCCACAGGCACGTCTTCCATAGTCCACTCATTGTCCGCTCCATCGGTTCAGATGAAACAGAGCCTCCGGGTTAAAGGGAAAGCCTGCAATTACCCACGAGGTCATGGACAACGGCGCCCTCCCGCGGCTCAGATGCGATCATGAACCTTCCCAGTCCTTCCGAAGCCGGCGGATTTCCCGCCACCTTGCGCGCCTGGCGCGTCGCCCGCGGCATGAGCCAATTCGAACTGGCCGCAACGGTCGGGGTGTCCACCCGGCATTTGTCCTTTCTCGAAACAGGCCGGGCCAAACCCTCCCGCGACATGGCCCTAGCGCTGGCCGAGGGGCTCATGGCGCCGCGCGCCGCACGTAACGCGATGCTGCTGCAGGCGGGTTATGCCCCGCACTATCCCGCAACGCCGCTGGACGCCGAGGCCCTGACGCCTTTGCGGGCGATCCTGGCGGAGATGATGGCGCGGCATGCGCCCTATCCGGCCATGCTGTGCGACCGGCACTGGACCATCCAAGACGCCAACGCCTCGGCCCAAGCGCTGCTGTCCGCGCTCAACCAAGGTGGCGCGGAGATGAACCTTATCCGGATGATGACCAACAGCCCTCAAGCGTCGGAGTTGATCGTCAACTACGCCGAGGCTTTGGCGGAGATGCATGGCCGCATCCGGCTGGAGGCGCTGGAGGCCGGCTGCGATCCGGTTCTTGAAGACCTGCTGGAACGCGTCACAGCCCGCCAGAAGGACTTCCCGCCACCCGCCGCCATGGCGCGCAGGCCGCTCGCGCCGCTTATCCTGCGCTCACCCGCTGGGGAATTACGCTTCCTGACGACGATCGCGCATTTCGGCACGAGCGAGGACGTGACTGTGCGGGATTTGCGCCTGGAGCTGCTGTTTGCGATGGATGAGGCGACGAGGGTGGCGATGGGGGGTGTCGACAGGGGGAGTGTCGAAAGGGGGAGTTGAGGTCCGGCTATCATCTGGCTATAATTCACCCATGCGTGAGGTCGCCGTGTTTGACGCCAAAAACCGTCTGTCCGCGTTGATCCAAGAGGTCCTGGACAGCGGCGAAGACGTGGTGATCACCCGCCACGGTCAACCAGCCGTGCGGCTCACGGCTTTTCGCGGCAAAGCCCGATGCGCAGGATAGGGCCGCGTTGCAGCGCTTTCTGACAGAGCGCCGTGACGCCTTCGCCGCCGAGAATCCGGAGACCGCGCAGCCGCAATCTTGGGAAGAGCTCAAAGAGTGGCTGGAGGAACGGTGAGCGTCGTGATCGACGCCTCTGCGTTCATCTCTCGCTTCGCGCGGAACCAAAGCACCAAAGCACGCCTGCGGCGGAGGCTTTCTTCGCGGCGGACCAATCTCGGGCGATGATCGCCCCCGCCACCCTGAAATGGGAGGCGCGGCATGCGCTCCTGAAACTGACAGCGGCCAAACGCGTGAGAGCCGACACCATCGATGTGGCGCTCGCGCCGTTTGAGGCGGCGATCCACTATGCGCCGATGCCGGACGATGCCGCGCTTGAGGCTTTGGTCGCCCTGGCGCGGCAGGCAGGGTTGCGCCTGTTTGATGCGGCTTATTTGGGCCTGGCGATCGTGGCGAGCGCGCCCCTGGCGACCCAGGATGCGGCCCTGCTCGCAGCGGCGGGGAAGGCGGGCGTGGGGGTGGTTGATTTAAGGTGAGGGGTGGCAGGCAAGACCGTCGTCCATGCGTCTCAGAGGGCGTCATCCCAGCCCGTTACCCCCATCCCCCCTTCCCCCGCACCCCCGCCCCCGCTAGCTTCCGCGCCAAATCACCACAACTGGAGGAAGCGTCATGGGCGTGTTGGACGGCAAAGTCGTTTTGGTCACCGGCGGCGGCAATGGCATCGGCCGCGAGTGCGCGCTGACCTGCGCGCGGGAAGGCGCGGCGGTTCTGATCAATGATCTCGGGGGGTCGGTCACGGGCGGCGACGCAGGCGACGCTGGCCCCGCCGAAGCGGTCGCGGCGGAAATCCGCAGCCTTGGCGGCAAGGCTGCTTCCAACTCCGACAGCGTGACCGATTACGCCGCGGTGGAGGCCATGCGCGAGCAGGCGCTGAAGGCATTCGGCGGCCTGCACGCCGTCATCAACCCCGCCGGCATCCTGCGTGACGGCATGTTCCACAAGATGAGCCCCGACGATTGGAAAGCCGTCATCGACGTCCACCTGCACGGCGCGTTCAACGTCACCCGCGCCACGATCGAGTTGTTCCGCGAGCAGCAGGAGGGCTCCTACGTCCTGTTCACCTCCACTTCCGGCCTGATCGGCAATATTGGCCAGGCGAATTACGCAGCCGCCAAGCTCGGCGTCATGGGATTGTCCAGAATCATCGCCATGGAAGGCGCCATGAAGAATGTCCGCTCCAACATCATCGCGCCGTTTGCCTGGACGCGGATGATCGCGACCATCCCGGTGAAGGATGAAGCCAGCGCCAAGCGCGTCGAGCGGATCAAGAACAACATGCGCGCCGATCAGGTGGCGCAGCTCGCGACGGCGCTTTGCGCAGACGCGGCGAAAGACGCCTCTGGTCAGATTTTCGCCGTGCGAGGCAACGAAGTGTTTCTCTTCAACCAGCCCCGGCCGGTGCGCGGCATGACGCGCCTGGAAGGCTGGACGCCGGAGACCCTGCTTGAGCACGGCCTGCCGGCGATGAAGGCCAACTTTGCCGGGATGGAGGCGACCGCGGGCGTCTTCACCTGGGACCCGATTTGATCCGATCACGGAGCCATCGATGCAAAAGCGCTTCTTCACCGCCTTCGCCGCCGCCGCGGCTCTCGCCGCCTGCGCGACGCCGCCTCCTCCACCACCGCCGCCGGCTTTCACGGGTCCGCAGACGTTTGCGCTGATTACGCTGAACGGCGCTGCGCCGGCTTATGCCGGGGTGACGTTGACGCTGGACGGACCGAGGGCGACAGGCTCCACAGGGTGCAACAGCTACATGGCGGTGGTCGATCGGCAGGACGACCAGCCATTGCGCTGGTTCCAAGTGGGCGAAGTCGCCTGCGCGGACGCACAGATGGCGCTGGAGCGCAGCTATCTGCAGGCGATGGAGGCGACGGCTGCGGTTGAAGAAACGCCGGCAGGGCTTGTGCTCCGCGGCGCCGACGGCGCGGAAGTGGCGCGGTTTGACCGCGTCACTCCCCCGTCGGGCAGCTGAGGCCTCGGCTTACGGCGTCGGCGCAGGCTGGTTCGGCCCGTTCGACCAGCAGATCGTGTCGTTCACCGCGTCCTGGCCTTCGGCAAAGCACGGCACAACCGTGGCGGCCACCGGCTCAACCGCCGCCACATAGACCAGCCATTGCTGACCAAAGGCCTCATTATCGCTGTCGAGATCGCGATGGATGCAGTGGGCGCTGTAGGCGTGGGCGCCAGCGTGGGCGGCATGGGGGCCTTCGCCCGCAGGGATCACGCCGTGGTTCATCACGTTCTGCAGGTTGGAGCAGAGCGTGCCTTCTGGGCCGGCCGCGGTGATGATTTCCGACAGCTGGATCGTGTCCAGCGCCTCAATCCGCATCGGCGGCGGCGGCGGAGGCCCGGTCGGCGTCTCGGCCTCCGGAGGCGAACAGGCGGCCAGTCCCGCCACGCAAAACGCCAACGCCATCCAATCAGTCATCCGCATGTGGCACGCTCCCCTGGCCCCTTGTCATGACGCCCTGAACCGCGCCACAGTCGAGCAACTGCTAAGGCGTCCGGCGGCTAGGAGCAAGACGACAACATGAAGATCACGCCTGTCGATTTCGACAACGCCGCCGTGCAAGCGCTGCTGGTTTGCCATGTGGCGGAGGCGCGGCGGATGTCTCCGCCAGGGACGAGCTTTGCACTCGATGGGTTGGGGCTGAAGGCGCCGGAGATCGCGTTCTTCGCCGCGTGGCGGGAGGATGAACTTCTCGGCTTCGGGGCGTTGAAGGCGCTGTCGGCGGACCATGGCGAGATCAAGTCGATGCGCACGGCTCCCTGCGCGCAACGGCAGGGGGTGGCGAGCGCGCTGCTGAGCCGCCTCATCGCCTTGGCCCAAGACCGGGGCTATCGGCGCGTCAGCCTTGAGACCGGAGATGGGAACGACTACGCGCCGGCGCGGGCGCTTTATGAGCGCTTCGGCTTCGTCGAGGGCGAGGTTTTCGGGGACTATCCCGTGACGCCGTTCAACCGCTTCTTCCATAGGGATCTTTGACCCTGTCCGAGGGCGTGCGGCCGGCGCCGAAATGCTGGACGATGAAATCGGAAAAGACGCGCAGTTTACGCGGCGCGGCGTCGCCCGGCGCGCTCAACAGATGCAGCGCCAAAGGTGGGGAACGCCAAGCCGTCAGGAGCGGTACGAAGCGGCCGGCGGCCAAGGGGGCGGCGGTGAGACAGCGCGGCACATTGATGACGCCATGGTCCGCAACCGCAGCCGCCACCAGAAGATCGCCGTTGCTGGGGCTGAACCGACCGCCGCCGCGGACCTGGACGGTTTCTCCATCCGGCCCGACAAAGCGCCAAACGGCGGGGATGGCTTGATGGGCGTCATGCAGGCAGGCATGGAACGCCAAGTCTTCGGGGCGACGCGGAACGCCGCAGGCCTAAAGGTCGGAGGGGCTTGCCAGCGTATCGATGGCGATGGAGGCGATCTGACAGGCGGTGAGGGAGAAGTCTTCCAAGGCCCTGATCCGCAAAGCCGCATCAAAGCCTTCCCCGATTAGATCGACGGCCCGATCCTCCAAGGACAGCTCCAGGGTGATATCGGGGCGCAGGGCGAGGAAGACCACCACCAGCGCGCTGAGGTAGGCGACGCTGCGACTCTAAGGGGCTGAGATCTTGAGCCGACCGCGGGGAGCGGCCTGGGCCTCGCCGACTTCTTCACGGGCGGCGTCGCGCTCCTCCACCATGCGCTGGGCCCGGCGCAAGACCCGCTCGCCCGCCTCGGTGAGGGAGATTTTGCGGATGGCGCAGGCCACGAGAGCTAGGCCCTAGGCCTCGCTCCAGCTGAGCGATCTGTTTGGAGAATGTGGCCTTGGAGAGCCCGAGCTCTCGGGCGGCCCGCGTAAAGGAGCCGGCCTAGCCGACACGAGCGAAGACGGCGACGAGATCCAAAGACGGAGCCAACGATGTTGAGGCCGTCGATCGGAACAACCTTGTTCCCTTGGCGCCCTTTTCGCTGCAAACGCAACCGCCATTTGACTGTTCATGCCTTCAACACCGGCCGTCTCGGCCAGACCAAGAACCCAAGCCATGACCTCGACCCCCACAAAAGTGCTTGTTCTGCATCACTCCTCCTATGGTCACGTGGCAATTCTGGCCAAGGCCGCGGCCGAAGGGGCAGCCTGGCTGGAAGGCGTGGAGGCGAGCCTGAAGCGCGTGCCCGAGACCATGGACGAGAGCGCGCTGCGGGCGGCGGGGATGAAAGGGGCGCAAAAGGCGCCGCTGGCGGACCCGCAGGAGCTGGACGCCTATAACGCCATCATTTTAGGCACACCGACCGGTTTGGGGACATGAGCGGTCAAACGCGCACGTTCCTCGATCAGACGGGAGGCCTGTGGGCGCGGGGGGGCTTGTTGGCCATGTCGGCTCGGCGTTCGTGTCCAGCGCTACCGGCGGCGGCAACGAGACCACATTGCAGAGCTTTCACACCACGCTTGTGCACCATGGGATGGTGGTCGTGGGCCTGCCCTACGCCTTCCCCAAGACCATGGACATTTCGGAAGTCCGCGGCGGCGGCCCCCTTGGCGCGGGCGCCCTGGCGGGGCCGAAAGGCGAGCGCTTGGCCAGCCAGAAAGAGCTCACTGCCGCCCGCTTCCAAGGCGCCCACGTGGCGCGCATAGCCCAGAAACTGAAGGCCAGACGCCCACCAATTTTTAAAAGGAGAGCAGACCATGATCGAGAAGCGCCCTTTTTCCGAGCTCGGCCGGTTTGATAACGATTGGCTCACCGCCCGCTACCACTTCAGCTTTTCCGGCTATCATGATCCGCGCCGGATGAACTGGGGCGCTCTGCGGGTCTGGAACGACGACACGATCGCGCCGAAATCTGGATTTCCGCCGCACAGCCACGCCGACATGGAGATCATCACCTATGTCCGGTCCGGGGCCATCACCCACAAAGACGGCATGGGCAACCAGGGCCGCACCGAAGCGGGCGACGTGCAGGTGATGAGCGCAGGGGCCGGCGTGTCCCACGCCGAATATAATCTGGAAGACGAGCCGACCCAGATCTTTCAGATCTGGATCATGCCCAAGGTCCGGGGCGGCAAGCCTTTCTGGGGCTCCGCGCAATTCCCCAAGGGAGACCGGGCGGGGCGCCTCGTACCGCTTGCGTCCGGCTTTGAAGAGGATCAGGCGCAAGGGGCGCTGCCGATCCGGCAGGACGCGCGGGTGTTGGCGGGGACAATTCTTGCAGGCCAAGCGGCGGAGATCGCCCTGGCGTCGGACCGACAAGCCTACCTGACGATCGCCAAGGGGGCGGTCGAGGTGGATGGAGTGCGCCTCCACGCGCGGGACGGGGCCGCGATCGGCGCAGGCTTCAAGGGCGAGGCGAAGGCGATCGAGGACGCCGAAATCGTTATGGTTGAGACGGTCTAAACTGTGGAAGCCTACGAGGCGTTCATGATTTGATGCTAGACAGCACGGCGATGAATGTCGACCTTGAAACCACTCAAGTTCTGATTGTCGACGACAATCGACAGATGCTGCGTTTGCTTCGAGGCATGTTGCGAGGCCTTCGTCTGCGCCGGGTCCACAAAGCAAGGGATGCGATCGAGGCGCTGGAACTCATGCGCACCGTGCCGATCGACCTCGTTCTGTTGGATTGGATGATGCAGCCGCTGGACGGCCTCGAATGCGCCAAGCTGCTGCGGTCAGCGGCGGACAGCCCTAACCCGTTCTGCAGCATCATCATGGTGTCGGGCCATGCCAATAAGGCGCGGGTCCGGGAGGCGCGGGACGCAGGGGTCAATTCGTTTGTGGTGAAGCCGGTGAGCACCCGCGCCCTGCATGAGCACATCAACGCCACGTTTCGGGACACCCGACCCTTTATTCGCACGGTCAACTGTATCGGCCCAGATCGGCGGCGGGCACAGGATCTCGACTATAATGGATTTTTGCGGCGCGCCGAAGACGCCGGGCGCGCCCAAAGAGCGGCGCGGCGGTCCTAAAGCGCTCTTCCCTCTCTTCGACCTGATCTCGGCTGGATCTTCATCATGCGCGGCCTCGAAACCTTCACCGTTCTGATCGCAGACGACAGCAAGCACATGCGGACCCTTCTTCGGTCGATGCTGCACGCCTACGGCTTCCGCAGAATCATCGAAGCCGGCGACGGGTATGCCGCGTTCGAAATGATGTGCGACCAGTATGTTGACCTCGCCCTTGTGGATTGGGTGATGAACGGGGTCGAAGGCGCACGGCTGACGCAGCTGATCCGCAACCACCCGGGGATCGCCAACCCCTATTGCACAGTGATCATGGTGTCGGGCCATTCGCATCTGGCGCATGTCGCGCGGGCTCGCGACAGCGGGATCAATACGTTCCTCGCCAAGCCAATCAGCGCGCAGACACTCCGCCAGCACCTGCAGTTCGTGTTCCATGAAACGCGACCGTTTGTGCGGTGCGCGCGATATGTGGGGCCGGACCGGCGGCTTGGGAAAGTTCGACGCTATGGCGGGCTGATGCGGCGGGCGGCGGACCGCGCGTCGGGAGCGCCGGACGCAGCGCCCCCCGCAATCTCGCCATGATTGCGGCAAAGGAAAAGGGCATGGACACGCCCCCTTTTCCCGCCACCCTGCGCCGCATGCTCGGTTTGGCCCTTCTGGCAGCGGCGGGCCTGATGACATCCGGTTGCCTTGCAGCGGCGGCCGTCGGCGCGGCGGGGGCTGTGGTGGGGACCGCAGCGGAAGTCGCGATAAGGACGACCGGCGCGGTGGTGGAGGAGACCGTGGAGGTCGTCACCCCCGGAGATGACGACGAGGAAGAAGAGGACGACCGCTAGGGCGGCCGTCTCATCCGGTCCGCCTCTGTCTTCGTACAGTTCCCGCAACGGGCGACGAGGAGCAGTGTATGCGGTTCTGGGCGAAGTGGGGCGTGGCCCTTGGAGTGATGGCGGCCGCGGGCTGCGCGACATCATCGTCCGATCCGGTCGTGCATTTGCCGGAGCCGCAACTGCGATTGGAAACCTATTTTGACGGCCGGACCGAGGCCTGGGGCGTGTTCCGGGACCGCGCCGGCAATCTGCGGCGGCAGTTTACGGTGACGATCGACGGCGACTGGGATGGGCAGCGGCTCATCCTCGATGAGCACTTCCTGTATGCGGACGGACTGACGGAACGTCGAGTATGGACCATCCGCCCGGTGGGCGCAGACGGCTATGAGGGCACGGCGGCGGATGTCGAAGGCGTCGCGGTGGGGCGGGTCCAAGGCAATACGCTTGTATGGAACTACGATCTGCGGCTGCCGGTGGGGGGCCGGACCTGGACGGTGGATTTCGACGACCGCATGTACCTGCAGCCGGACGGTGTGTTGATCAACCACGCCACGGTGCGGAAGTTCGGCATCCGGGTGGGGGAAGCGGTCATCGTGTTCCGCCGCCAACCCGAAGCCGCCTCAGAGGATACGCCCGCGTCGCTGGCGACGGCGGCGGAATGATCGCTCACGCGTGAGACGACTTTCGTCCTGGACCGGTGTAAAAGCGTTTTCGGAATAATGGAGACGGCAATGCGCGCATACGTTCAAAAGCGGTCGTTCCTCGCCATAGTGGGCCTGGCGATGACGCTGGTCTTGGCGAGCCCCTCGCCCGCCGCTGCGGCCCCCGTGGCCACGCCGACCCCGGCCTTGTCCGCAGACCTGCAGGAAGACCTCACGGAATCCTACGGCGTGGAAGAAGGCGCGTATCTGCAACGGGAGACCCTGCGCATAGTGCAGGAGGCGTTGGCGCGGGCGGGGGCGGAGCCGGTGGAGGCCGACGGCGCACTGACGATCGAAATCACGATCGTGCGGGCTATGCCCAACCGGCCAACCATTCACCAGCTGCAGGAAACGCCAGGCCTGAGCATGCACTCGCTCAGCATCGGCGGGGCGGAGTTCGAGGCCGTCATCCGCGACGCGAGCGGCGCTGAACGGGCTCGGATCACCCATGAACGCTTCTCGTATGATATTTGGGAATCCGTCGGCGCCTGGGTGTGGAGCGATGCGCGCCAAGCCATGCGCGGCTTTGCGCGGAAGGTTGCGGAGGCGTATGTCGGCCTCAGCTGAGGTACGCTTTCAAGGAATCCCGGTCAGTTTGTGGGTCTGAAGGCTGAGGCGCCATTGCGGGTGCGCTTGGCAATAGGCGATGGCGGCCTGTGTGTTCGCTTCCCGGTTGGGGCCGTCCATCGGCTGCAGGAAGAAGTGATCAAACAACAGGGATGCAAAGCGCTCCGGTTCGGCGCCGGGTTGCGGGAAGACGAGTTTGAGCTCCTGCCCACTGGTCTGGACCAAGTCTGATCCGGCCTTGGGGCTGACGCAGATCCAGTCAAGACCCGCAGGCGCCCGGATCGTGCCGTTGGTCTCCACCGCCACCTCAAAGCCACGGACCTGGAGGGCTGCAATCAGGGGCTCGTCCATCTGGAGCAACGGCTCGCCGCCGGTGCACACGACATAAGGCGCGCCGCCGCCGGCCGTCGGCCACAGGCCGGCCACGGCCTCGGCCAGCGCTTCGGGCGCCGCAAACCGGCCGCCGCCGGGTCCGTCGACGCCGACGAAGTCTGTGTCGCAGAAGCGGCAGACCGCCGTCGCGCGCCCCTCTTCCCGCCCCGACCAGAGATTGCAGCCCGCAAACCGCAGGAACACGGCGGCGCGGCCGGTTTGGGCGCCCTCGCCCTGAAGGGTGAAATAGAGTTCCTTGACGGCGTAACTCACGCTTGCGCCCCTGCCCCAGAGGAATAGGCTTCCCAGCCAGCTTGGCGGAGGCGGCAGGCCGGGCACTTGCCGCAGCCATAACCCCAGGGGTGTAGCGTGTCGCGGACCCCGGCGTAGCATGTATGGGTTTCGGTGCGGATGAGTTCCACCAAGGCCGAGCCGCCCTCCTGCCGAGCCAGGGCCCAGGTCTCGGCCTTGGAAAGCCGCATCAAGGGGGTCTCGATTGTCACCGGGCTTTCAAGGCCCAGGCGAAGGGCTTCGGCCATCGCGGCGATGGTTTGCTGGCGGCAGTCTGGATAACCGGAATAGTCGGTCTCGCAGACGCCGGTGACCAGGACGTCGATCTCCTGCAGCCAGGCGTGGGCGGCGGCGTAGGTCAGAAATGCCAGGTTGCGGCCGGGAACGAAGCTCGCGGGGAGACCGCGCTTGTGAGCCGCGAGGTCGCCGTCGGCGGTCAATGCGCTCTGCGCCAGCGCGCCAAAGCCGCGCATCTCGGCGACCCGATCGGGGCCGAGCCGGGCCTTCCAGTCAGGATTAAGGGCCGCAAGGCCCGCCAGGACCAGAGGCCGCTGCGACAGCTCTACGGCATGGCGCTGACCATAGTCGAATCCAATCGTCTCGACATGGGCAAAGCGGTTAAGGGCCCAGGCGAGACACGTCGCACTGTCCTGCCCGGCGGAAAACAGGACCAGGGCTCGGCCCTCTGTCATGCGCGCGCCTCTCCGTTGATCCGCGACCCCGGCGGGGCGGCGTGACTGCAAAATGGGACCCCTTCGGCGGGTTGTCACGAGGGGGCCGCCAGTGAGCGATACAAGGGGACATAGCGTTAACCACTTTCAGGCAGGGTGGCCGCCGTCCGATCGGCGCGGCCGCCATGTGGCGTCGGCGCCGCAATCGGCGCTCATGGGCGGTTCAACCGGCAAAGAAGCATTGACAGCGAGCGGGCGCTTCTCTGTCATGAGGACTACGGGGCTGATGATTGCGCGAAGTCTGTTCTGAGCTGCGGCGCGATTCCCTGGGTGGACAGAGTGATGAACGCCGCGGTTCGATATAATAAACCCGGCGCTGGGAGGAGAGATCATGATTAAGAAGCCGAGCTTGGGGCGGATTCTGTTTAGCGGCGCCTCAATCGCCGCCATCGGCGCCGTCGGATTCATCAGCCCTGCGATAGCGCAGGAAGCCAGCGATGATGACGAAATCGTCGTCACGGCCACCGGCCGGGCCGCGGTTCTGCAGGAAGTGCCGATCGCGGTGACCGCGCTCAACACCGAGCAGCTCGACAACGCCGGCGTTCAAGACATCCGGGACGTGACCGTCCTCACCCCCAGCTACCGCTTCTTCACGGGGCAATCGAACTCGGCCGGCACGACCGCCTCGATCCGCGGCGTCGGCACGGGCGGCGACAACCCCGGCTTTGAAAGCGCCGTGGGCTTCTTCATCGACGGCGTTTACCGGAACCGCTCGGGCGTGGCGCTCTCGGAACTACCGGAAGTGCAGCGCATCGAGGTGCTGCGGGGCCCGCAGGGCACGCTGTTCGGCCGCAACACCACCTCGGGCGCGATCAGCGTCGTCACCGCTGGACCAGAATTCAACACCCGCGTCTTCGGCGAAATTGAAGCCGGAAACCTCGGCTATCTGTCGGCCACCGGAGGTATCACCGGCCCGCTGAGCGACAGCTTCGCGGTTCGCCTTGAAGGCAATATTCAGGCCCGCGACGGCTACATCAACGATGTGAATACCGGCCGGGACATCAACGACCGCAGCCGCTGGTTCGTCCGCGGCCAGGCGCTTTGGGACATCACCCCGGATGCGACCCTGCGGATCATCGCGGACGTGGCGCAGACTGACGAAGAGTGCTGCACCGCCATTTCGATCGTTCAGGGGGCTCCCGCGGCTGCGATCAACACCGTCGCCGGCGCTCAAGGACTTGTGGGCATGGTCGCCCCGCGCCTGACCGACGGCTACAATGTCGCGCTCTCGCCGAACCGCACCTATGGGGAAGCGGTTGATGAGCACGGCATCTCGGCTCAGCTCGATTGGTCGATCGGCGACGTCAACGTCACGTCGATCAGCTCCTACCGCAACTGGGAAGCGACCCGCGACCAGGACATCGACTTCTCGGGGATGGATCGCGCCTATCGCGATAACTACTTCTTGAGTTTTGAAACCCTTACCCAAGAGCTGCGCTTCCAGGGCGAAGCCGGTCCGCTAAACTGGTTGGTCGGCGGCTTCTATGCCCAAGAAGATCTGCAACTCACCGATACGATCCGCTTCGGCAACGACGGCGCGCGTTACGTCGACGCCCTGGCTATCGGCCTCGCGGGCGGCCAGCTGTTCGGGACCTTCACCGGCAACACCTGTTTGACGCCACCGCTGCCGCCGGGCGTCCCGGGCTGCCTGGCGGGCGGGGCGCTGGCGCCCTTCCGGCCGGTTGGCGGTCAAGGGCAGGTGGCGGACAACTGGGCCACCGACACTACCAGCTGGTCCTTGTTCACGCACAACGAGATCAGCCTCTCGGATCGTCTGACCTGGACGGTCGGGGTTCGTTACAACAACGAAGAGAAGGAGATGACGGGGAACCTTTTGGCTGTGGCCCCGGCGTGCAACTTCTTCAACTCACTGATTGACACCCCCGGCGAAGCCCTTCTGAGCGGCATCGGCCCCCTGCGGATCCTGGTCTGTAACCCGGTGTTAAATACCCAGTCGAACGGCGTCTGGCGCGACAGCACCACCGAGAACGAGTGGAGCGGCACTACCAGCCTGCGCTTCCAGTTGAACCGCGATTTCATGACCTACGCGAGCTATTCGCGGGGCTATAAA
>JBILVS010000048.1:0-18577 GCA_044370335.1 Caulobacterales bacterium | reverse complement strand
TTCCTGAACGAAACCTTAGCCGCGTGGCGCCATGCTTCGATAGCGCTGGGTTGGGGCCCACGCCTACCGGTCGGCAGGGCGAACAATGCGAAGGGCGGGGGACTGGCTAAACGTCTTCGGCGCGCTCTGCGCTCTTGTGTGGGCCATCGGGGCTGTGCATGTCACGTCCGATGCCCCACCTCTGAACCCAAGTCGGGAGCGCCTCTGCGCGGACTTCACGTCTCAACCGGCGCCTAGTCACAACCGCATTCCCACCGAAATTGGCCCTCTCGCCCAACACGGGGCGCCCTATTGGGCCACTTGGATGCCGACTTTCGATCCGATCGACCCGGCGCTGGTGGACACCTATCCGGCCTGCATGCAGGATGACCATGTGTTCTTGGTCGCTCAGGCGCGGCTCGATCAAGCGTGGGGGACCTGGATCGCTGCTCGGCAAAACGTGATCATGCGTTGGGCCGTCGCGCCGCTGGCGTTCATTCCCGTTTTGGCGGTTGTTGCCTTTGTTTTGGGCAAAATGCGCGCCAGCGCCAGTACAGGCGTCCGGCAGCCTTCGGGGACGACGGCCCACCCTCGCGCCGCGGCGGCAGGAGTTTCCCCGCCCAGCATGGGCAGCCCCCGCGGCCCTCGCCGGCCCTTGGCCCCCAATGCGCCGTCTTTCCGGGCGCAGCTTCGCAAGGACGGGCATGCCGGTCCGGCAGGCTCTGGTCCCACTGGACCGAGCGGGGGCGGCTCGCTTCAAAGGCGAAATCGCTGACCACCCTGCGATCGCCGCTGCGGCGGCGTCCTTGTGCCGGAGCCCTGCGCTCTGCTATGGCTGGGAGCTTGCGCAAGCCATGGATGATGCAATGATTGAAGCGGCCGCCGGCGGATGGGTGGAGTTCTTGATGGCGCTGGCCCCCAGCCAGCTCCGCGAGGCGTTCATTCAGTATCCCAGCGTCGTCATGGGTTTTCTGTCCATGGCCCTCTCGGCGCTTCTGATCGCGGCTTTCTGGATCATCTACGGCATGATGAAGGCGAGCGCTGCGGCCCGTGTGGCGCTGCGGGCGCAAGGCCTTAAGCGGAACAAGGACCATCGGGCGCTCGTTCTAATCGGTCAGATCGAGGGCGCGGACGGGCGGCTGCGGCAGCAAATGAAAGAGGCCGTAGAAGAGCATTTCGGCCGGTTTGCCTTCCAATCTGAGGTACAGATCGACCTTTTCCCGATCCGGCTCGACCTTCTGTCGATGAAGGCGCATCCTGAGAAACGGCGCCGGCTCGCGGTGGAGGCTTCGGACGTCCTGGAACGAACCGCGGCCGACGTCGTCGTGTGGGGACGCCGGAACATGTGGACCGGCAAACTCGACCTGAGGCTCGTCGAGGCGCCGAGCTATGGCCGGGCGCCGGAATTGAATGCGATTGAACTGCAGTGGCGGCGGCCGCAGGATAACGAGTCCGTTGCGCAGGCGTTTGCGTTTGCATGTGCGCGGCGGGCGCGACCGGTGCTGAACCGCCCTCAGGACTATAAGCCGGAAAAGCTCCAGCCGATCGTGGAAAGCCTGGATGCCCTCACACAAGAGCGGAACTTGGGTGTCTCCGAAGGCCTCCTGATGGAAATTTTGAACGACTTCGCTTCGGGCGCCTTGAGCCTCGGCGAACGCGGCGGCCAAGTGCGGTGGCTTGAGAAGGCCTTGGCCGCTCGTCAGCAATATCTGGACCGCGTGGACCGGAGCCAGGATCCCGGCGCCTGGGGCGCCTCCCAGCAGGAAATCGGGCGGGCGCTTTTGGCGCTGGGCGAGCGCGAAGGCGCGCGGGACAAGCTGGAGGAGTCCGTCTCGCGTCTACAGATCGCGATGGACGCCCTGCGCGCGACCGAAAGCCTGCAACACGCTGAGGTAGCAGGCCGCGCCTTGCAGCGGGCTCAGGCCACCCTGCAGCAGCGCAAGCGGATCGGCTTGCGCTGGCCGGTGTGAGGCGTCAGGCGGACACTCCTACCCCGATCGGGCACGCCACGCCTGTGCCACCCAGACCACAATAGCCATTCGGGTTCTTGTGTAGGTACTGCTGGTGATAGTCCTCGGCGTAGTAGAACGTGGGGGCCGGGCGAAGTTCGGTCGTGATCGCGCCGAAGCCAGCCTTGGCGAGGGATGCGCCATAGACCTCTAGGGCGCTCTTCGCCTCCTCTGCCTGGGCTCCGGTGGTCGTATAGATCGCGCTTCGGTACTGGGTGCCGATGTCCCCGCCCTGCCGCATGCCTTGCGTCGGATCGTGGTTTTCGAAGAACACCTTCAAAAGCTCGCCGTAGCTGACCTTGCTCGGGTCAAACCACACGCGCACGACCTCGGTGTGGCCGGTCCGGCCAGAGCAGACCTCTTCATAGGTAGGATTGGGCGTGAACCCGCCAGCATAGCCAACGGCGGTCGATACAACGCCTGGGCTTTGCCAGAACTTGCGCTCAGCCCCCCAGAAACAGCCCATGCCAAAAGCCGCCTCCTCAAGGCCCCTAGCGAACGGCGGATGCATCGGCGCGCCATTGACGGCATGGGTCGGCGCGGTCTTGACGGCCATTTCGCGGCCCGGAAGGGCTTCGGCTTCAGAGATCATGCGGGTCTTGTCAGCGCGGGCGAACATGGCGGCTCCTAGGCGTCGTCTCCACATAATACGTAGGTGGCCGGCGATCGGTTGCCAAATCTCGATCGGCGTTCGGCGGCGGCTTCGGATTAACCCTTTTCGCGCAGCCGCCCGGCTTGCCACAGGCCCCGACGCTTTGTATCAACCCGCCTTCGCCGAGGCGGCCTCCTGCGCCGTCTTTCGCGAGTGGACAGGTGGCCGAGTGGTTGAAGGCGCACGCCTGGAACGCGTGTATAGGGGAAACTCTATCGAGGGTTCGAATCCCTCTCTGTCCGCCAGCCCTTTCGGCCTGACAAGGCTTTCCGATGGGCTGAATGCTCCAGTCCCCTTTTCAGCCCCCCCCTCTGCGACAGCCGTTGACCGCGGACGGGGCATGCTCCAAGCCACAAGTGGACTACTGCGCACCGCGGTACCGTAAAGAGCTAAAGTATCCGCCCTCAATTTTCCGGTTCGCGATCGCCAGCGGCTATTGCCTCTACAATCCGGCCGCTCCCCTTAGTGGGGCGCTGAAAGCCCCACCGCAACCGAACCACCACAAGGCTGTTGCGCGACAGCGAAGTCGGAGGCTTGATGCGCAAGATCGCCGCCTAGGACGGCGAACCAGTAATGTGCAACGACAATCTTCATGTCCGGTCGGCGACAATTTGCGTGGCCAGCTTTTCTGTCACGGCTCCAGCCTGAATCGGTAGCCGCCCTTGAACCGCCTCAGCGCAGATCGGATCGCCTTTTCGGTCCTCTCGACGTCGAAGGCTTCGGGATCGCAGGCGCCCCCCGCCCAGATCCTGTTGGCCTTGTGGTTGGGGTGTTTGGGATCGCGCCACTCCTGAAGGAAGGCGTGGGATCCGCCGGCTCCTCCGACATCCTCGGGCGGTGCGGCGCAGACCCATAGGGAACGGTGGTGACCCGCTTGTTTGCCCTGAACATCCGTTTGAGCTGGAGCGGCTTATAACGCACCCCCTCGATTGGTCAGCCCTAGACAAGGCCCGCCGCCACCGGATCGCCCACCTGCTTCAGAAGGGCCGTGCGGAGCTTTTTCAAGGCGTGATGCTCGATTTGGCGGACGCGCTCTTTCGAAATGCCCAGGCGCTTGCCGAGGCTCTCCAGCGTCACTCCCTCATCCTGCAGGCGCCGCTCGCGAATGATGATCAATTCCCGCTCCGACAGCGTCCGGAGGGCCACCGCCACCCAGCGGGCGCGTTTGGCGCCGTCATGGGATTCCATGACCTCGTCATCGGGACGCATCCGGTCGCAGGCCAGCATATCCTGCCACTCGGCCTCGCCGGCCTCCGCCATGGGGGCATTGAGGGAGCGATCCGCCGCCGACAGCCGCGAGGCCATGGCTTCCACTTCGTCCTCCGCCACCCCGAGCTTGGTGGCGACAGCTAAGCGGTTCTCGGGCGACATCGTCCCGTCGCCGACGTCGTTGATGAGGGCGCGGAGGCGGCGCAAGTTGAAGAACAAGGCCTTTTGCGCGGCGGTCGTGCCGGTGCGAACAATCGACCAATTGCGCAGGATGTAATCCTGGATCGAGGAGCGTATCCACCACGAGGCGTAGGTTGAGAATCGGACCTGGCGCTCCGGCTCGAAACGAGCGGCAGCCTGCATCAGTCCCACGTTGCCCTCCTGAACGAGGTCGCTCATCGGGAGACCATAGTTCCGGAAGCGGGCGGCCATGGCGACAACAAGCCGAACATAGGCGCTGGTCAGCTCGTGCAGCGCTCGCTCATCATGCTCGTCTCGCCAGCGGCGGGCCAGCTCGAGTTCGTGGTCTTGTTCCAGCAGAGGGGCTTTCATCACCTGCTTGACGAAGCGTCTGGCGCCGCGTTGCAACTCGGCGGTTTCGCTCAGTGGCATCAAACCCTCCCCGAAGAGCCCCGTCAGTTCGCAGGGCTGTCACGTCGGTTTACGAAGGGTTGGCGCGCCGGATCACCGGCGGCTCCTGAAAATCGAAGCCGAGGCGGTCACGAAGCCGTGATGTGATTGCTTTCGAGAGGGAATTAGATCGCGCCGCCCACAAGAAAAGGGGGCCGACCGCATCGACCCCCTTTTTGTTTTTCGCGACTTAGAAGCCTCGAGCGTCGTTTAAGCGGCGGCCTTTTTCGAGGCCAACGACTTCGATAACTTCGCCAGGGCGTCCTCACGGGCGATCTTTTCGACGGCGGCGAGCTCGCGGGCCATCCGATCCAAAGCGCTCTCATAGAGCTGGCGCTCAGAGTAGGATTGCTCCGGCTGGTCGCCGCCACGGTGCAGATCGCGGACAACCTCCGCGATCGACACCAGATCGCCGGAGTTGATCTTGGCCTCATATTCCTGAGCACGGCGCGACCACATGGTGCGCTTCACCCGGGCGCGGCCCTGCAAGGTTTTCATCGCCTCATTGACGATGTCGGCGGAGGCCAAAGGGCGCATGCCACAGGAGCGGGCCTTCGCAGTCGGCACCCGTAAGGTCATCTTATCCTGCTCGAAGGAGATGACGTAAACTTCCAGATCCAGCCCCGCGACTTTCTGCTTTTCAACTCCGGTCACCCGGCCCACGCCGTGCGCAGGATAAACAATATGGTCGCCGGGCTTGAAGGCCGACGTCGTCGCAGTACTCGTGGACATGCACAGAAATCCCTGTTCCAGATCCCAACAAGGACAGATTTCACCCACCACAAGAGCGCTGACGCCAACACAACGTGCGGCGGCGCTTCTTACGATCCGGCGTCGGAGGTCTGCGCCGATCCCTGGAAGGAACCCGCACTTAACTACCCATCGCCCTGTGATGAAACCTGCAGCGTGAGGAACAAACCTCAACGAAGTCCTAAGCATATCACAGGAGTGTCATGTGCGAAAGGGGCGCCGCAACGTCAATGCAGAGGGCGGACTTCAAATCAACGCCCCCCCTCAGCCTGACACAGGCGGGTCAGGTTCCCTTGCCGGGCTTCGGGCTGAAATACCTCTCGAATTTCCCGGTTTCATCCCGCCAGGAGTCGGCGTCTTCCGGCGGCTCGCCTTTGCGGGTGATGTTCGGCCAGACCTTCGCAAACTCTGTGTTGACCTTCAGCCACTTGCCGCTGGGATCGTCTTCCGTGTCGGGCTTGATGGCGTCGACGGGGCATTCCGGCTCGCACACGCCGCAGTCAATGCACTCGTCAGGATGGATCACCAGGAAGTTCTCGCCCTCATAGAAGCAATCGACGGGACAGACCTCGACGCAGTCCATAAATTTGCACTTCACGCAAGCGTCGGTGACGATGTAGGTCATCTGCCGTCCTCACTCGGGGGCGCACGCCCCGGCCCATGCGTCGTCTCCGACGCGCCCATTTCACGCTTCATGGCGCGAGCGCGGCTCAATCGTCAAGCGCGGCTTGGATTTCTTCATACAGGGTCAGCGCTTCTGACGCAGGGCCGCGGCGGCGCCCTAGACCGAGAATTCGGATGCTGCGGACCGGACCCGCGACCGCGGCGAAGATAAGGCAATCGCCGGGGACCGCTTGGGTGGAGGGTTCGGCGCGGCGGGCGCTGCCGGCGCGGTGAAGACGGACGCCGCCTGCAGTCAGGTGAGCGGCGGCGAGGCTGCGGCTTTTGAAAAAGCGGGCGCGCCAGAGCCAGACATCAAGGCGGCAACGCAGGTCGCTCACGGCTCTCGGCTCATGACTTTTTCGACGCGGGCGCCAGCAGATCGGCCAACGCTGCAAACGGGGTGTCACGCAGCGCGGGATCCGCGGCCTGCGACTGCGGCGGTCTAGGCGCGACTTTCCGACCCGGACGCCACCGGGCGGGGGCGCCGCCAGGTCCCTCGCGAAAGCGGAATCCCAATGCTTTGAACAGGTCGGGCAAGGCCGCCTCCTCCACCCCTGCCAAACGGGCCAACGCTGGTCCATCCTGGTCTTTGGTCGGATGATGAAGCGCTGCGACAAAGCGCTCCAGCCGATCGAAGCGCATCAAGGCGCCTCCGGCTCGGCGATAGCCGCTTGCCGCGAAGGCCGGCCACGGCAATGGCGGCGCCTCGGCTCTCGAAATGGTGCGGCCGGAGTGGGGCGGCAGAAACTCCGGCGGGCGACCTGAGGCGCGGAGCACGCACCACAGTCTGGCGGCTTTCGGCGCCACCAGCGCCGGGGCGTAAAGGCTGAGCCGCCCCAGGCGGAAGCCAAGGCTCGCCAGGGCCGCGCGGCCCTGACCCCCAAGGGCGGCGACTTCGATCGCCACAGCGGCCCGATCAAGGGCGCCTGCGTTTTCCCAAAGACGGAAGGCAAGCCCACGAAGCGCCGGGGAGGCGTCGGGGTCACTCATCGCAGCCTTAAGGCGGATCAGCGGCTGAAGGTGACGCTCAACCTCATGGCGGAGCCAGACCTCGATTCGAGCGCGCAAGGCCTCTTGGCCCCGAGGGTCGCCGGCCTGGGCGCCAATCAGGGCCACTTTGGGGTTGAGAGGGTCGGCGCCGGGCGCGAGACGGGCGAGCGGCACGCCCTCGCAGGCAATCTCGCCTTTGGGGCCAAGGGCGAAACGGGGGGCCTTGGCATATGCCCAAAGACGGCGGTTGACTTCGGGCGCCAAGGCGCGCTCGGCGGCGTAACGTACCGCCTTGCCTTCCCGTCCCAATGCCTCGGGGTCGGGGTGGAACTGCAGGCCTTCCAGTCGCCCCACGAAATGGCCCTCCACCGTGACTTCCCCTTCCGAGGAGACGCCGGCGAGCAAGGCGTCCTCGCGCTTCAGACCGCGGACCAGGGCCGAGGTGCGTCGGTCTATGAACCGCTGCGTCAGGGCCTGGTGGAGGGCGTCGGAGAGCTTGTCTTCCACCGCACGGGCCCGGTCGCGGATCACGTCTGGACGGGCGAGCCAGTCGGCGCGGTTGGCGGCGTAGGTCCAGGTGCGGGCGTGGGCGATCCGAGCCTGGAGAGCATCCAGATCGCCATCGACACGGTCCAAGCTATCCAGCTCCCGCCGCACCCAGTCTTCGGGGAGGACGCCCTCCCGGGAGAGCAGGCACTGGGCGATGCGCGCCACGAGGCGGGCGTGCTCGTCCAGGGTCGCCTTGCGGAAATCCGGCATCAAGCAGGCGCCCCACAGGCGACGCACAGCGGCGGCCCCTCGCGCGCGGTCTTCGATCCCAGTCTCGCGGGCGACGCGCTTCAGGGTCTCCTCGTCCACGGCATTGCGGACGCGAGTGAGGCCCGGCGCCTGGGGCGGCTGCTCGAGACTGGCGATCAAGCTCGCGACGCTCTCGAAATTGAGACGTTCATGACGCCATTCGACGGCGACGATGGGCTCGAAGACATGCTCCTGAACCCGCCGGACGGTCTCCTCTTCCAGCGCTGGGCATTCACCCGTTTCGCCAAAGGTCCCATCGGCGCGGAAGCGACCGGCGCGGCCGGCGATCTGGGCGATTTCATCAGGACGGAGCCCACGGGAGCGGCGGCCGTCGAATTTTTGGCGGCTGGCGAAAGCGACATGGTCGACGTCCATGTTCAGGCCCATGCCGATGGCGTCGGTAGCGACGAGGAAGTCCACCTCGCCGCTCTGGTACAGCTCCACCTGGGCGTTGCGGGTCCGGGGGCTTAGGGCGCCCATGACCACGGCCGCCCCCCCTCGCTGGCGCCGGATCAGTTCGGCAATGGCGTAAACCTCTTCCGCAGAGAAGGCGACGATGGCGGTGCGCTTGGCGAGCTTGGTGAGCTTGCGGTGGCCTGCGTAGCTGAGGGTCGAGAGGCGCTCGCGGTAGAGAATTTCAGCCTGCGGCACGTGGCGCTTGATCATGCCGCGCATGGTGTCTGCGCCCAAGAACAGGGTCTCGTGCAGGCCGCGGGCGTGCAGCAAGCGGTTGGTGAAAACATGGCCACGGTCAGGATCGGCGCAGAGCTGGATTTCATCCACGGCCATGAACGAGGTGCGCCGGTCGAGCGGCATCGCCTCGGCGGTGCAGATGAAGTATCGTGCACCTTCTGGCGCGATCCGCTCTTCGCCGGTAATGAGGGCGGCGCTAGCGGCCCCCTTTTCGCGCACGACTTTATCGTAGACCTCGCGCGCCAATAAGCGCAACGGCAGGCCGATCATCCCATCAGCATGCGCCAGCATGCGCTCAATAGCGTAGCGGGTCTTGCCGGTGTTGGTGGGCCCCAGGACGGCCGCCACCCGGCCCAGGTCTTGCGGAGCAGCCATGGGCCTCTCCTTTCGGTGTGCACGCGCTTTCAGACATCGGTCCGCCAGAGAGATTGTCCAGCCCTCCAGCGCGCAAACATTCGGCGAACAAAACGGCTACGAATCACTTTAAGCTCGATGTTCTGCTTTTGATCCTAGCCGACAAAGCCTTAAGTCGCGCAGCTTAGGAGGCAGAGATGCTGCGCGCCTGGATTACGGCCATGCCAGCGTCATCTGTGGGCCATTCAATCCGCAGCGGCGCCCAGAGGCCGTTGTCCAGCTGACCAAAGAGGAAGGTCATGTTGTCGCCTGTCGGGGGATCATCGGTGAGACCTGCGATCGCGCGGTAGGTGACGCTGCAGCGGCGCGCCTCGCCCCGGAAGGCGCGGTTGTTGACGTTGCGGGTCCCGTTGGGGCGCATCACGAGGTCAAAGCGCGCCCGGCCATCGAAGACTCGAATGGTGCGGTTGCAGGGGTCGGCTTCGCCGGGGGCAACCATCATGTGGACGAAGGAACTGATCTGGTCCGTGGACCCCATACGCTGTGCACGGGTCGCGGGCGGGTTGCCCATATTCATGGGCGGGTCGGCCACAGTGACCACGTCATTGGCGGAGAAGTTCACCGTCACGGTGCGGTCGCGGCTGCCGCCGGTGTGGGTGTAGGTCGTGGGACGGATGGCTGTGGCCGTGATGACGCCGCGAGCGGAGGCGTCATAGTCCTGGGCGTCGCCCACGGCAGTGCGCATCAAGCCCGTCGCCCGCTGACGCAGGGCGCCTGTGTAGTTTTCGCCGACGATGCGAACATCGAGGCTCAATTCGCCGCCGGTCAGCCCATAGACGCTGACGGAATAGCTCGCCTGAAAGGTTCGGTTTTGCGCGGTTTGCGCACCGGCCGGCACAGCCAAAGACAACCCGACCACTGCGGCCAAACCTGCGATCCAGCGCTTCATGGCTTTCGCTCCTCTCCATGGCTTTGGCGTCGGCTGAGGGTTAAAACCCCGATCATGACGCGGGCGTGAACCGAATAAGGCCGAATTGCGGGGGCGCAAGGGGCTAAAGAGGCGGCAGGCGGCGCTTGACCGACGGGGGGCCATCGCGTAGAAGCCCGCCTTCGTTTTTCTCCGTCCGTTGAATGAGCGTGTCATGTCCCGTGTGTGCGAGTTGACCGGCGTGCGCCGCCAGATCGGCCACAAAGTCAGCCACTCCAACATCAAAACGAAGCGCAGCTTCGATCCCAACCTTGTCAACGTGACGCTGGCCAGCGAAGCCCTCGGCCGGGCCTTCCGGTTTCGTGTGACCGCGGCGGCTCTGCGCAGCGTGGACCACGTGGGGGGTCTAGATGCCTTCCTGCTGAAGTCGGGCGAAGAGACCCTGTCTGAGCGCGCGGTGAAGGTGCGCCGCGAGCTTAAGAAAAAAGCGAACGAAGCCGCCGCGGCCTAATTCCTCGTCCCGTCAGCGTCGACCCAATCGAAGACCAGCAACAGGGTTTGCTGGTCTTCGCTGTAATTGTCGTCCGCCATCAGGAAGAGCCGACTACCGCCCTCAGGCAACGGCTGGATAGAAAGACCCTCGAGATTGTCCATGGGCTGGGGCGGCCTCAGGGTTGCGATCTCGGCAGGCTGCAAGGCCCGCCCCTCATTCGGCAGAGCCGCCGCAACGAGCCTGATCCTCAAGCCGATCCCCGGCGCAAAAAACCGCTCCACCGCCACGATCTGATCCCGCGTCGGGTCCCAATCCCAGGCGGTGAGGCCATAGCCCGGGGGCGTCCTAAGGCGACTGATCGGCGGGGCGGGGGCGTCCATTGTCAGGCTCAGGCGCCACACCGGGCTGGCGCGCCCGCGGCGGCCCATCTCTGCGCCGAGAAGCAATTCTCCCGAAGGCAGCAGCGCCAACGCCTCCAAACCGCGGTTGCCGTTCAAATCTTCGACGCCGGCGAGCGAAGGCCCAGCCTGCGCCGCCGCCGATGGCCCAGCGCCAAAGAGGTCGTAAATCCGGATCGATTGCGATTGTTCGAAGCTGACGGCGACACGACCATCGGGGAGGATAGCGAGATCCTCAGCGTCACCACTGTCTTTGTCGGGGAAGGGCTCGCCCCTTTCGTCGCGCATCAGGGCCATGCGGGCGCTCACGACGCCGGTGGGCAGGCCGGTCGCGGGATGAAGGACCAGATCCGCCAGCAGCCACTCGCCGCCGTCGGTGATCGCGAGAAGGCGGCCATCCTCAAACACATGAAGGTCTGAAACACCGCCGAAGCGCGCTTGCGGGCTTTCAAGAACAAAGCCTACCCTGCCCTGCAGCGAGCCTGCCTGGGCTGGGACTTGGATGGGGGTAGCGGTCAGCTCGATAGGGCTCCAAACGTCAGTCTGGGCCGTCGAGAGGTTGCACGCCGCCGCCAAGAAGCTGAGCGCAAGAAGACCTTGTCTCATCGCGCGACGGGCGACGCGCGACGGCGGGGCGTCGCCACTGGGGGCGGGGCGGCCTTTTCGTCAAAAAGCTCCGCGAGCTTTTCGGTCATGGCGCCGCCGAGCTGTTCGGCGTCAACGATGGTGACGGCGCGGCGGTAGTATCGGGTCACATCGTGGCCGATGCCGATGGCGATGAGCTCAACCGGGCTCGCCTGCTCGATCCACGCGATCATGGCGCGGAGGTGCCGCTCCAAGTAGTTGCCCGGGTTCTGCGACAGGGTGCTGTCATCGACAGGGGCGCCGTCGGAAATCACCATCAGGATGCGGCGCTGTTCGGGGCGAGCGAGGAGCCGATTGTGCGCCCAGTCGAGGGCCTCGCCGTCGATGTTTTCTTTGAGCAACCCTTCCCGCATCATCAGACCAAGGTTTTTTCGGGCCCGACGCCAGGGGGCGTCGGCGCTTTTGTAAACCACGTGGCGCAAGTCGTTGAGGCGGCCGGGTTGTGGGGGCCGGCCGGCCTTTACCCAGTCGTCTTTGCTCATCCCGCCTTTCCAAGCGCGGGTCGTGAAGCCCAGGATTTCGACCTTGACGCCGCAGCGCTCCAACGTGCGCGCGAGGATATCGGCGCAGAGGGCCGCGACCATGATCGGTCGGCCTCGCATCGAGCCCGAGTTGTCCAGCAAAAGCGTGACCGCCGTATCGCGGAAATTGGTGTCGCTCTCTTCCTTGAAGCTCAAGGGCGCCATGGGGTCGACGACCACCCGCGTAAGGCGGGCGGTATCCAACACGCCCTCCTCCAGATCAAAGCTCCAGGCGCGATTTTGCTTCGCCATCAGGAGCCTTTGGAGGCGGTTGGCGAGCCTACCGACCACGCTTTGCAGCGGTTTCAACTGCTGATCGAGATAAGCGCGGAGGCGTGTGAGCTCATCAGGATCGCAGAGGTCTTCGGCCGCGATCTCTTCGTCGTGGGCGCGGGTGAAGACCTTGTAATGGAGGCTGGGATCGTCCGGGATGTCTGGAAACTGCGGCCGGAGGGGCTTCGCGCCGGGTTCTTCGACTTCTGATCCGTCGTTGGAGTCGGCGGCTTCTACCTCCACCTGAACGGTTTGATCGGTATCGCCGGGGGGCTGGTCGGTCTGCTCCATCTCCACCTGGCCGCGGTCCTGATCCTCGCCGTCGCCTTCGTCGGGGGGCGAGGGCGGCGGCGGGCGCGGCTCAGGGGGGGCGTCGGGCTCTTCCTGCGCCTGCTGTTCGCCGAGATCTTCGCCGTATTCGAGGTCCTGCAGGAGCTTGCGGCTCAAGGCGGCGAAAGCGACCTGGTCCTCGGCGATGGCGCCGAGGCGATCCAGGGTGTCTCCTGCTTTCGCTTCGATATGGGACCGCCACAGATCGGCGACCCCTTGGGCGACCCTAGGGGTCGGCAGCCCTGTCAGCCTCTCCCGGACAATGAGCGCCAGCGCGTCTTCCAGAGGCGCACTGGTCCGGTCCTGCATGCGTGCGAAGCCGCGCTTTTCGCAGCGGTCGGTCAAAGCCGCCGTCAGATTCGCCGCGACGCCGCGGAGGGCGTTGGCCCCGATGGCGTGGCAGCGAACCTCCTCCACTGCATCAAACACGGCGCGGCTTTTGGCGCCCATTGGACCCCGCAGCCGAGCGTGGGCGGTCGCGTCATGGTGAGCGAGGCGCAACGCGAGGCTGTCCGCCTCGCCGCGCAGGCGCTGGGCTTCCGGACCGGGCAAGGTTCGCGGCGGGTGCGGCAGTACAATCTTGTCGCCCGAAACCCGGGGCCCTTCGGAACCGAAGGAGACTTCAAGATTGGGCTTGCCCGCCAGCGCGCGCGTGGATTGCGCCAGGGCGCGCTTGAAGAGCTCGGTTTGGGTTTCCTTGAGGACCATCGGGCCAACTTAGGCCGCCGCGCGCGTCGGAAAAAGGGGCAAGCGCTTCGGCCGCGGTCGGCTTATTTGCCCTCTTTGATCTGAGCGCGGGCCTCGTTGAGCAGATCGGCCATGTGCGCGCGGATCTGATGATCGGACTGGGCGACGCCGGCTTTGTCAAAATCCTGGCGGATCTTGCGGAACAGATCCTCTTCGCCGTTCTCCTCGAGATCAGCCAGCACAACGCTTTTGGCGTACTCGGCGGCCTCATCGGCAGGCTTGCCCATCAGCCCCGCAGCCCAGAGGCCAACCAGTTTGGCACGCCGCGCCTGGGCTTTGAACTCCGCCTCCTGGTCGAGCTGGAATTTGGTTTCCTGAACCCGCTTGCGGTCGTCGAAGTCGCTCATTGGTCAAAGCCTCTTTCGTCCCAATTGGCCATGCAATTAGGGCGGCCGGGGCAATCATGCAATCGGGGTCGCGGCGGATTAGGCGGCAGGCTGCTTGTCGGCAAGGGTCGGCGCCCCAACATTGTGGATCGTCCTTCGCTGCACTAGGGTGATGGGACTGCAGCGAATCCGCCCTGCGCGGTGGGCGAACCAGGTCGCCCATGACAAGGAGGTGGCTGCGCGCCGGCGAGGCTTGCGCCACAGCACCGGTTCGGGAGGACGCGATCGATGTCCCGTCGCAAGAAGATCTATGAAGGCAAGGCGAAGATTCTGTTTGAGGGACCGGAGCCCGGCACTCTCATCCAGTATTTCAAGGACGACGCCACCGCCTTCAACGCGCAGAAAAAGGCCATCCTCGAAGGGAAGGGCGTGGTGAACAACCAGATCAGCGGATTCATTATGCAGCACCTCAACGCCATCGGGGTGCCGACGCACTACATCAAGACCATGAATATGCGGGAGCAGCTGGTCCGGGAAGTGGAGATCATTCCCCTGGAGGTTGTGTGCCGGAACGTGGCGGCGGGGTCGATCTCGCAACGGTTGGGTATCGAAGAAGGCACGCCCCTGCCTCGATCGATCATCGAGTTCTATTACAAGAACGACGCCCTCGGGGACCCGATGGTGGCGGAAGAGCACATCACCGCTTTCAATTGGGCGTCGACCCAGGAGATCGACGATATCATGGCGTTGACCCTTCGGGTGAACGACTATCTGTTCGGCTTGTTCGGCGGGGTCGGGATCAAGTTGGTCGACTTCAAGTTGGAGTTCGGCCGCCTTTACGAGGGCGACATGGTCCGGACCGTGATCGCTGATGAGATCAGCCCGGATTCGGCGCGGCTGTGGGACATGCGGTCTAACGAAAAGCTCGACAAGGACCGTTTCCGCCGGGACCTTGGGAATGTGACGGAGGCGTATGTGGAAGTGGCCCGGCGGCTCGGGATCCTGAAAGCCGCCGCGGGCGGGGATGCGGTGCACTGATGAAAGCGATCGTGACGGTGGGGCTGAAGACCGGGGTTTTGGACGCTCAGGGCAAGGCGGTGGCGACGGCGCTGAAAGGCCTCGGCTTTGAGGGCGTGCAGGGGGCGCGGGTCGGCAAAGTGATTGAGCTTGACTTGGCGGGCTCTGACCCAATTGCAGCCGAGGCCGACGTGAAGGCGATGTGCGAGAAGCTTTTGGCCAACACCGTGATCGAAAGCTATCGCGTTGAGATCAAGGCCTAACGCGTCTGCGTCCTTGATCTGCGAGTCAGGGCTGGGAGTCGGGATCCCTGCGGAACAGGATCCATGTCAGGACGAGAGCGGCCACGACAGCCCCTAAAGCAACGGCAATCAAAAGCGGTGGCATGGCTTTGGTCCTCTGTGGCGCGCTTTGATTGCATCTTATGTCATCCGCCGGGCGTTGCGCGAGCCCCGCGACACAGGCTAGCAGAGCATCCATGAAAGCCGCCGTTCTTGTTTTCCCCGGGTCCAACTGTGACCGGGACATCGCCGTGGCGCTTGAACGCGTGACCGGGCAATCGCCCGCCATGGTTTGGCACAAAGAGACAGCGCTGCCCGCGAGGGTTGATCTTGTCGTTTTGCCAGGGGGCTTTTCCTTTGGCGATTACCTCCGTTGCGGGGCGATGGCGGCGCGGAGCCCCATCATCGGCGCCGTGCACGAGCATGCCGCCCGCGGCGGCCGGGTCTTGGGCGTCTGCAACGGTTTCCAGATTCTTTGCGAGACGGGGCTTTTGCCAGGCGCTTTGATGCGCAATGCGGGGCTCAAGTTCATCTGCCAGGAAACGCCGCTGCTCGTGGCGAACGCTAACACGCCGTTCACTGCGGCCTATGGCGAACAGCGGGAGACCGTAATCCCGATCGCCCATGCCGATGGGCGCTACACCGCAGATGAGGCGACGCTTGATCGGCTCGAAGGCGAAGGCCGGGTGGTTTTCCGCTATCAAGGCGACGCCCCCAACGGCGCCATGCGCGGCATCGCCGGGATCATCAGCGAGTCTGGCGCAGTCATGGGGATGATGCCGCATCCGGAGCGGGCCTGCGATCCCTCGCTGAATCGGATGGGCGGCTGGGGGGTGTTCCAAAGCCTCTTAGAAGCGGCGTAAGGGAGCACGGCCATGGGTTTTGACGACGAAGTGGACGAAGCGCGGGCGCGGCTTGCCGCGGCCTTGGCCGATGATGAACCGGCCTTTGACGACGCCGCGGCGCTGGAGGCGATCCTGCCGCGCCTTCTGGCGCGCATCAAAAGCCGACGGCTCGCGTTTGTGATGGAGCGGGACGAAGACGGCCTGGCGATTGCGGTCCGGCACACCCACGGCAACGACATTCTGGGGTTTGTGATCGCCGAGCCCGGCGAATACGTGTTCGAAAGTGGGCACGACGACTATTTCGACGATTTCATCGACGAAGACCCCATGAGTTTCGTGGAGCGGCTTTATGAGACGCTGCGGGCGGACCTCCCCAAATACGAGATTGAAAACGACGTCGGGTGAAGCCCCTTGCCCGGGTCGAAAACTGCCGCATCTTCAGGCCTCTGAGCGAAAAGGAAAGCAGGGGGCGAGGGTGATGGTTCGGAGCTGGGTCGCGCTTTTGACGGCGGTCGTCGTTGGCTTTTGTTCTGCCGCTGCGGCGCAATCTCCGCCGGTCGTGCGCAACGCGGTCACGGCCGCTGCGCCCGTCCAACGCGCCGTCAGTTTCAGTGGCACGGCCCCTGCCGCCAGCGGAACACTGGTCCTTCCCTTGGGGGCGGAGGCAGACTTGGCCGCCCGCACCGCGGGCCTATCGCTGAGCGACGTTGCCGCCGTTCAGCGGGCTTTGACCTCTGCACGTTTCTCCTACGCAGCCCGCAGCTTCCTCTCCCTTCGCGGCATCGGCGCTTATGATCAGATTTTGATTGTTGGCCTGGGCGAGGATGTCACCCATGCGCCGCTGCAGAGGGTCGGCGCGGCGGTGGGCCGCCGGCTGCTGCAGGAACCCGGCTCGGTCACGGTCTCTGCGGCGGGATTGTCTGGGGAGGCGGCCTACGCTCTCGCCACGGGCCTTGGGCTCGGCGAGTATCGCTCTGACCTCTATCGCCGCCAGAACCGGGATACGGCTCCGCTTGAGCCCGCCATATTCGTGACGCCGGAGGCTGCGGCCGCCGAGGCGCTTTATCGCCACCAAGGCACGGCGCTGATTGCGGCGATGGCGTGGACTCGGGACATCTCCAACGAGCCTGGCAATGCGATCTATCCCGAAACTTTCGTGCAGCGCGCGCAGGAGGCTTTCCGCGGCCTTCCAGGCGTCACCATTCAAGTGCTGACCGTTCGGGACATGGAGCGCCTCGGCATGGGCGCCCTGCTTGCGGTTGGGCAAGGTTCCGTTCGCCCACCGCACCTTTTGGTTGTCCGCTATCGCGGCGCCGGCGCGCCTGCCGACGGCCCGATCGTGCTGGTCGGCAAAGGGATCACATTCGACTCAGGCGGCATTTCCATCAAGCCCGCGGCCAACATGCATAACATGCGGATGGACATGAGCGGCGCCGCCAGCGTGACCGGCGCCGTGCTGGCGCTCGCCCGCTCAGGCGCGCCGGTGGATGTGGTCGCGGTCAGCGCACTGGCGGAGAACATGCCCGACGCCGCCGCCACGCGACCTGGCGACGTCATCACCGCGATGAACGGGATGACGATCGAAATCATTAATACTGATGCGGAAGGCCGTTTGGTCTTGGCGGACGCCATCGTCTGGGCCGAGCGGACATTGGACCCCGCCGTAGTCATCGATGTGGCGACGCTAACCGGGTCGGTCCGCGGCGCTCTGGGCGACGATTACGCCGGCCTTTTCAGCCGGCAAGACCCCCTCGCTGACCAACTCATGCAGGCGGGCGTTGCTGTTGGAGAGCCCCTGTGGCGCCTGCCGCTGCACCCAAGCTACGCCTCTGATATGGCCAGCCCGATCGCTGACATCCGCAATACTGCCGGCGAAGGCACGCCGGGCGCCGGCATCGGGGCGCATTTCATCGGAGCTTTCGTGGACCACACCCCATGGGCCCACCTCGATATCGCCAACATGGCCTGGGGCGGCCCATCGGACATCGCACCCGACGGCTCCACTGGATATGCGGTGCGACTGTTGCAGCGCTTTGTGCTGGATTATCAGCCGATCCCGGCTGAGGACGCCGAAGAGGCTGCCGTCACCGCTCCTTAGCGAGCCACTCGATGCCGTCGGTGTCCATCACGTACACCGACATCGCCTGCTCTACGGCGCCGACCGAGGCGAAGAAGCGCCGGGCGACGGCATTATCGACGCCCGTGCTGATCATGAGTTCGCGCGCGCCGAGCTCAAGGGCACGACCGGAGACAGCCGCCAGCAGTTCGCGCGCGATGCCGTCGCGGCGCACATCGGGCACCACGTAAAGCTGGGCGAGAACGAGGGTCGCCACCGCATTGCGGACGTCATACCCGGTGGTCACGATGGCGTGGCCTATAAGGCCGGTTTTTCCCGCAACGGCCGCTTCAGCGACGTAAGCCTCAAACAGCGGATGGGACGACAGGGCATGCTGGCGAATAAGATCAGCGTCTAAGGCGCAATAGCGCTCTCCAGTCTCTTTTGAGGCTGCGAGGCAGAGGCGCGCCACCGCCTCTACGTCCCGCTGCGCCATTTTGCGAACTTCGGCCATCGGGGCTCAGTAGGGATCCGGGATCACAGGGGTGTCCTCGGGATCGCGGACTTGGCGCGTTTTGCCGTTGATCACCATGCCGGCGACGATACTCACGGCCACAAGCAACACAACCACCGCCAGAATCGCGGCCCAGAACATAGTCAACTCCCTTTGCGGCGCCGTCTGAGATGGCTCATCCTCGCGACCGAAGGACCGCACGATAGCGCGTTTCAGCGGTGTTCGCCACCGCGGGCCATCAGGATGTCGGGCCGTCAGGATGTCGGGCCGTCAGGATGGCCAAAAAGTCAGATCGGCTGCACTTCCGCGACCCGGAACGTCAATTGGGTCCCGTCCGCCTCTCGGATGGCGACATACTCTCCGGGGACCAGGCGATGGGCCGCCAGCTTATAGACCGGCTCGTCGGGCCCTTCTTCTTCCTGATCGTACCAGAAGTACCAGTTTTCGCCTCGGCACCGGATCCAACCGGTGGCCGG
>JBILVS010000047.1:0-18722 GCA_044370335.1 Caulobacterales bacterium | reverse complement strand
ACATTTTCAAGACCTCCGCGCCGCCCGACCCCGTCAACGCCCCCACCCGGCTCACCGGGGGAGAAGTCTGCAGCGCGTGCTCCCCCCGCAACAGGCCCCCTATGTCTCCAAGATGGGCCGTGTTGCAGATCAGCACCGCCCACACCCCCCTTGCGCACCCTGTTCCAATACGTTTCGCAAACCGCTCGAAAACCCGGTCTACCCACTGAGAAGGCCGATGAGTTTGCAGGAAAGCGCGAAATAGCGCGGATGGCGGATCCGCGGCGGGGCGAACACCATGTCCGCCAAAGCCTCCATCCGGGCTTCAGGCAAAGCCTCGCCATCGGGCTCATCCTCACGCGCGCGGCGATCCTGGAGTGGGGCCTCGCACAACACCAAGCGCCCTCCCCAGCGACGCGTCACCGGGCCCCCTCGCCAACGCCGACAGAAGCCGCTCACCCCGGTCCAAAGGCCGAGAACGCGCCTGGCTCCCTGTCGGGAACCCAATCGAGGATGGGAAAAATGGCGCAGACCGCGACAGCGGTCGCAATCAGCTCGCCACGGGCGCGAAAACCCGCGCGGCCAACGCGTCGAAATGCGTCCAGAATACCGCGCGCAGGGCGTCGGTCTCCATCATGATTTCGTGCTTGGCGCCCGCCACCACGACCCCTTGCGCCGTCGGCAGCCCCTGCAGCACCCGAGCGTGCGCCGCGTTGTCGACGAGCATTTCCCGCTCCGCGGAGAGCACGGTGATCGGGCAGCGGATATGGGTGAGAGCGCCGGGCTGGGTGAAGCCCTCCATGGTCGCTGCGGCCGCCGCGACCCAGCTCAAGGTCGGCCCCGCCAGCGCCAGCCGCCGATCGGCCGCGACCAGCCCCTGGGTGCGGGCGTGCCGCTCCCGATCGCTGGTCACCGGGTTGCGCTTGAAGTCTTCCCGCCGCCAGCGGCTCTGCACGCCGGGCGCATAGAGCCCGCCCGCGCCGACCGCCGTCATGAACGTCGCAAACCCTTTCACAAAGCCGTTGAGGCTCTTCACGCCCCACATCGGCGCGCAGAACAAGGCGCCCGCGACCTCAAGCCGGCGGGTCTGCAGCGCCCGCAGCGTGATGGCCCCGCCCATAGAGTGGGCCACCAGAAGGTGCGGTTGGGGAAGCCGGTCCCCCAATTGGCGCAACACCAGGGCGTAATCGTTCACGGGATCGTCAAAGGAAACAAAGTGCCCCTTCTCGGCGTTCGCCAGCTCCCGCGCCGAAAGCCCCTGTCCTCGCCAGTCCAGGCAGAACACCACAAAACCGCGCCGTTGCAGTTCGCCCGCCACCTCGAAATATTTCTCGATGAACTCCGTCCGGCCCGGGCACAAGAGCACCGTGCCCCGCGTCTGCCCCAGGGCCGGCGCCCACAGCGCCCGCAGCCTGATCCCGCCGCGACCCTCAAGCCACAATTCTTCCGCGCCTTCAGGCTCCGGGTTCCCCGCCACACGAACGAACGTCATCGACCGCCTCTCAAGCCATCCCAGCCCTCCCATCAAGAGCCGCATGCCGCCCTGCTTCGTCCAGCCTTAACCTCAGCGCCGCGAAACACCCCAAAGCAAACGCCGCTGGAGGCCCGCATGCGAGCCTCCAGCGGCGTCCCTGTGGCGCATAAGCGCCGATCAACCCGCCATTTTGGCGAACAGCGTGGTCATCTTCTGCTGCAGCGACATGGCGAGGCCCATGTCCGACAACTGCAGCTTGCCGCCCATCACCGCGTTCATCGCGTTCAGCTTGCCCTGGCCCATCGCCACAAGATCATCGAGGGCGATGGTCATGGTCAGGTCCGCCGGCTTGTCTTCGTTGGTGACGTTGCCGCCATCGATATGGACAAAGCCCGCGCCCTTCAGATCGAACTTCAGGCTCTTGCCGAGGCCGGAGTCGTCGCCAACGGCTTGTTTGATCTTGGCGGTGAGTTCCGCGAGGTCCATGCTTTCCTCCTCAAAAAAGGTGTGTGGCCCTCATCTGGCATGTGGTTCGCCTTGGGGCAAGGGCGACCCAAGGGAAGGCGGGCGCCGAAAAAGCGGGGAAAAAGGCCGATGTCCTGGCGAAACGAAGTGGAGGAATTGCGGGCCCGAGAGCGGTTGGCCGAAGAGATGGGCGGGCCTGAGCGGGTGGCGCGCCAGAAGGCCCAAGGCAAACGCACCGTCCGCGAACGGGTCAAAGCCTTGCTGGATGAGGGCTCCCTGCATGAGGTCGGCAAAATCGCGGGCCAGGCCGACTATGGCCCGGACAATGAACTCGCCGCCTTCCGCGCCTCCAACGCCGTCGTCGGCCGCGGCCGCATCAACGGCCGCCCCGTTGTCATTCAGGCGGACGATTTCACCGTCCGCGGCGGCGCCGCCGACGCCGCCATCTGGGGAAAAATGGTCCAGGCGGAGAAAACCGCCAATGAGTACCGCATGCCCTTGATCCGCCTCGTCGACGGCACCGGCGGCGGCGGCAGCGTCAAGATGCTGGAAAAAGACCCTCGCACCTACATCCCCGAAACACCCGGCTGGGAGTGGGTGGTCGCGAACATGGCGCAGGTTCCCGTAGCGGCCTTGGCGCTGGGCCCATGCGCCGGCCTCGGCGCCGGCCGGGTCGCCGCGAGCCACTTTAGCGTCATGGTCAAAGGCATGAGCCAGGTGTTCGTGGCCGGCCCCCCGGTCGCCAAGGCCATTGGCGAGGACGTCGACAAAGAGGCCTTGGGAGGCTGGGAAATCCAGGCCCGCAACGGCGTGGTTGATGATGTGGTTGACACCGAAGAGGAGGCCTTCGCCGCCGTCCGCCGCTTCCTGTCATATCTTCCATCTTCGGTCGATGATCTCCCCCAGCGCACGCCCTGCGTCGACCCCGCCGATCGACGTGACGAGACGTTGTTGAGCATCGTTCCTCGCGATCGCCGGGTCCCCTACAAGATGCGCAAGGTCCTCGCCGCTTGTCTGGACACAGACAGTTTCATGGAGATCGGTCGTCTCTGGGGCCGATCCATCATCACCGGTCTAGCCCGCCTTGATGGCTACCCTATCGCCGTTCTCGCGGGCGACCCGATGTTTCTGGGCGGCGCCTGGACGGCGGACGCCTGCCGAAAAATCATCCGGTTTCTGGATATGGCCCAGACCTTCCATCTGCCGATTGCGCACTTTGTCGATTGCCCCGGCTTCGCGGTTGGCGTGCGCCATGAAAAGAGCGCGGTCGTCCGCCACGGCGTGCAGGCCATGGCGGCGGTCTATCAGGCGAAGGTCCCGATCTGCGCCGTCGTCGTTCGCCAGGCTTATGGCCTCGCGGGTTCGGCCATGTTCAACCCCACCCGGGCGAAAATGCGCTTCTGCTGGCCTTCGGGCGACTGGGGCAGCCTGCCGATGGACGGCGGAGTCGAGGCCGCCTTCCGCCGCGAGTTGGAAGCCCATCCGAACCCGGAGCAACGCCTCGCCGAGATCAAGGCCTGGATGGAGAGCCTCCGCTCGCCCTTCCGGACCGCGGAGGCGTTCTATGCCGAGGAAATCATCGACCCCCGCGACACCCGCCCCCTGATCTGCGAGTGGGTGCATCTGGCCCAGCGCGCGCTAGACCGCGGCGAGAGCGCGTGGGGAATGCGGCCGTAAGCGAAGGCGCGGACGCCAATCCCTCCGTATTCCGACGTCCGCACCAACCTCAAAGCGCTTAGCGACCGCTGTGCGCGGCGTCCATCGCCTTGGCGTAAGCCGTCAGCGCAGGCGCGTTCAAATCACGGACCGCTCGCTCCATGGATGTCTGAACGCAGCCATGATTAATCTGACGCTCGCCGAGCCACTGACGATACCGCCTCGGGACCGAAAAGACTTCTCCCGCCGCAGCCCCCAGCGACCGCTAGGCCTCTGTCGCCGCCTCCCAATCGCCGGCCCGCAACCCGTCCGCGTCCACCGAAACGGTCTCGGACTGCGTCCAAATTTCGTCAGCCGCCAGAGCGACCCCACCCGCAATCCCGAACAATGCTCCGAAAGCAGCGCAAACCAAAATAGTCCAGATAGCGCTCTTCATGATGGCCTCCCGCTGACTGGATGTCGCCAGGGCCGGGATGGATGCTCCCAAACGGGATTAAATGTTCCGCTGGAGGGGGGAAGCTTAAAGCCTTATCCGACCATCCGTGTCCGGCCCTCCCAATAGGGCGCCCGCAGCTCGCGCCGCAAAATTTTGCCAGAAGGGTTCCGCGGGATCGCCGCGACGACATCGACGCTCTTGGGCGCCTTGTAGGCCGCGATCCGCTCCCTCGCCCAAGCGATGACGGATGCTTCGTCCACCGTCTCGCCGGCCTTTGCGACGACGATCGCTTTCACCGCCTCCCCCCATTTCTCGTCCGGCACGCCAATCACCGCCACGTCCGCCACCTGCGGATGGCCAAAGATCGCGTTCTCCACCTCCGCCGGATAGACATTCTCCCCACCGGTGACGATCATGTCCTTCACCCGGTCGTAGATGAAGATGTAGCCATCTTCGTCCTGGTACGCCGCATCGCCGGTGTGCAACCAGCCGTTGCGGATTGTCTCCGCCGTGGCTTCCGGTTTGTTCCAATAGCCTTTCATCACCACCGGCGCCCGGATGACGATTTCGCCCACTTCACCGCGCTTCACATCTTGGCCGTCCCCATCCACAAGCTTGATGTCGATCCCAGGCCAAGGGATGCCGCAGCTCCGCAGCTTGCCCTGAGCCGGATCATGCGCCAAAGGCGGAAGATACGTTGCCGCCCCCACGGTCTCGGTCATCCCGTAAAGCTGCAGCATGTCGCAGCCGAAGCGCTCCTTCGCCCGCACCAGCAAATCCTCCGCAATCGGAGAAGCCCCATACGAAATTGATTTGAGAGCGGACAAATCCGCAGTCTGGATCGCTGGATGCAGCATGATCATGTTGATCACCGCCGGTACAAGGAATGCGTGATTGACCCGCTCCCCCGCCAAGAGCCCAATCAAAGCATCGGGCAGAAGGTCAGGCAGCATCACCGTCCGCGCGCCTGAAGCCACGCCCAAAATCGAGATATTCGCCCCCGCCACGTGGAATTGCGGCATGGCGCACAGCACCGTCTCCCCCGGCCGGAAGTCAAACCCCGGGATCGACTGCGCCAACTGCATGAACGCCATATAGTTGGCGTTCGTCAGCTGCACGCCCTTCGGCATCCCTGTGGTGCCGGAGGTATAGAGCTGCAAAACATCGTCATCAGAATGATGCGCCAACTTCGGATCAATCGCTGCTCCGGAATCTCGCCACGCCCCGTAGTCCGCCCACGGACCGCTTTGGCCACCAAGCCCAATTCGCAGCGGCATCGGCTGAAGCCCCTCCAGCGCTTTGTCCGCAAGCGGAAGAAAATCGGGGCCCACAAAAAAGACCCGCGCGCCGCTATCCTTCAGCACATAAGCGATCTCCGGCGGCGCGAGACGCGCGTTCACCGGCGTCAGCGTGACCCGCGCCTTCAGACACCCAAACAGGATTTCCAGAAAAGCGTCGGAGTTCTTGAGCAGGATCGCCACCCGATCCCCCGGCTGCAGCCCCATCGCCAGGAGCTTATCGGCCACGCGATTTGCCCGGGCCTCAAGGCCTGCAAAGGTGGTCTCCCTGTCCCCAAGCTTCAGCGCGATCTCACCCCCGCGCCGCTCCGCCTGCCGCCGCACCACATCCGCAATCGCGTTGACGCCTTCAAGATCGATCATGGCCCAGTCCCTATCGAAGCCGCCCGATCGGTGGCTTTTGTCTGTGTCTCAGCTATTTAGACCAGAAAAGGCGGTCCGCCAGCCGGCGCGCCGCATAAGGGAGGAACGCAATGGATTTGGGCTTGAGCGGCAAGCGCGCGCTGATCACCGGCGGCTCCCGCGGCATTGGCCGCGCCATCGCGGAGGAATTGCTGAAAGAAGGCGCCCGCGTCGCCATTTCAGCCCGCGGCGGCAAGGGCCTGGGCGCGGCGGAGGAAGCGCTGAAAGCGCTGGGCGAAGTCCGCACTGACAAAGTGGATTCCGCCGACCACGCCGCGGTTCAGGCCTGGGTGAACCAGGTCGCCGCCGACTGGGGCGGGCTTGACATCATTGTGTCCAACGTTTCCGCCGGCGGCGGGGTGCCCATCGGCTTGGAGGGCTGGCAGCAGGCGGTCAACACTGACATCGTCGGCGCCGCGGCCCTGGTGGAAGCAGCGCTTCCCCATCTGCGCCAATCCAAAGGATCCATCGTCCAGATCGCCACCATCACCGCCATCGAACACCATGACTTCCCGGGCTCTCCGGCCTATGGCGCAGTGAAGGCCGCCCTTGTCCGCTACATGGGCGAGCTCGCCATCCGCGAGGGCGCCCACGGCGTGCGAGCGAACACCGTCTCCCCCGGCCCCATCTGGGTGGACCAGGGCGTGTGGGAGTGGGTGAAGGACAACATGCGCCCCTATTACGATCGCGATCTCGAGGCGCACCCCCAAAAGCGCCTCGGCACGGCGGAGGAAGTGGCGAAGGTCGTGGCGTTCCTGGCGTCGCCGGCCGCAAGCTGGGTCAGCGGCCAGAACGTGAGCGTCGACGGAGCGTTCACCCGGGGGATTAGGTTTTAGGGGCCGCCCCTCAAGTCACCCGCAAAAATCCTCGGTAAGCCGCGCCGCTAGCCGCGCCCGCAGCGTCGGCGCCGCGCCATTGATGACCATCAGAGCCCGCACAGTGGGCTGATTAAGGCGCCGCCGACGACGCCAGCGCGGCTTTCAGAGGTTCCAGCCAAAGCGGCATACGCCGGGGGTAGCCCCGTGTGGATCGCGCGGGGCCGCTCCGGATCATCGGCAAGATGCGGCGCGCCCTTGGTCAGGATGACCTGATCGGCCGCCAGGTCAAAGGCGGCCTGCGCCCGCCTTGCCCCGATCCGGTCGATTAACCTCGGCCCATCGGTGATCAGGATCACGTTGCCGGGGTTGGGATCGCGGTGACAAAGCCCGCCGGCCGGCGGCAGGCGCGCCAAAAGCGCAAAAAGCCCCGCCGCGACAGGCGCCGACAATTCCCCCTGGCGGCCGGCGGCGATACCCCGCCACCGTCTGCTGCAAAGTGAGTATCGCGGGCGAAGGCGGCGCCGCGTGGAGAGCCCAAGGGCGGGCGGCCAAGACAGCGCCCGCATCCGCAGAAGAAAAGGCCCCCGCGCCTCAACCCAGGCCCCGCGCCTCACCGCTTGGATCAAGCATGGCCCCTCAAGGCGCGCCAGGACATTGCCAAAGCGCCCATCAAGGCTCACCTCGTCAAAAACCTCCAGCGCCAACTTCCCCGCAGCGAACGCCGCCCGCGTTATCGCCGCTTCGTCCCGGCCAATCCGACTGGGGACGCCCGCCTTCGAGAGCTTCACCACTTGCCCCAGCGCCCACGCATAAGCCTCCGCCGTGGCGCCTTCGCCGGACTTAGCCCCAAGGGATGGTTGCATCGGGGCCTGCAGAAAGGGATTTACTCAATCCCCTCCAGCCGCCGCAGATGGGCCAGCTCCTCGACCCCACAGGACAGCTTTTTCGCGAGCGCGTCCTTAGGCGAAACAATCCGCCAGAATGGCATGACGCTGTCTTTCTTCGCCCCGGCGCTCAGACGCGCCCAAGCGTCCTCTGCCGCGATCCGCAGAAAAATCCCCGTCGTCAGCGGACAGGCGAACTGGGCCTGATGATGATAGGCAAGGGCGTCCCGCATCTCCGCGACCGAAACCGTCATCCCCTCCGGGATGTCCTTCACAAAGGCTGCGATCTCGCGCGGCGTGGAGATCAACATCCGCGTCCCCGCCGGATGCCGCGCATACTCTTTCTCCAACGCCACCACCGCCGGCGCCGGCGGCTTGGCCATTTTCTCCGCCCAGGATTTCGCCGTCTTCGCCATTATGATTCACCTGGAAACAGCGCATAAATCAGGCTGTCCCGCAGGCCAAGATGGGTGCGCCAATTATGCTTCAGCCGCGCTTCAAGCCGGAAGTCGCAGGCCTCGAACAACCGGCAAGACGGGTGATTGTCGGGATCAATGTCTGCAACAATCCGATGCAGGCCCAGAGTGGCAAACCCATAGCCGCATAAAGCCCGCACCGCCGCCGCCGCGTGCCCTTGACCGGCGAAATCGGGCCGCAGGATGATCCCCACCTCCCGCACCCCCTCTCGCACGCGGCAAAGCCCGACCCGCCCCACAAGCGCCCCGTCTCGATCTTCGATCGCAAAGGCCGCGCAGCCATTGGCCTCAAGCCACCAGGCGATATCAGCCTCAGTCTCCGACAACGCTTGGTGCGGCGAGGCCGACCAATAGGTCATGGTCTCAGGATCGCTGAACGCAGCAAACAGCGCCTCCGCATCCGAAAGCGCAAGTGGCCGCAACCGACCCCGCGCCGTCTCAAGCCTCGGCGCCGTCATGGGCTTTCCGATAGCGCGCGCTGGCCCGCTCTTTGATGCTCTCGCTTTTCAGCTGCCCACAGGCCGCAAGGATGTCCCGCCCCCGCGGCGTCCGAATGGGAGACGCGTAACCCGCCCGGTTCAGCACCGCCGCAAAAGCCTCCACCGTTTCCCAGTCGCTGCACGCGTAAGCCGTGCCGGGCCAGGGGTTGAACGGGATCAGATTGATCTTCGCCGGCGACCCCGACAGAAGCTTCACCAACGCCTTCGCCTCCGCGAGGCTGTCGTTCACGCCCTTCAGCATGACATACTCAAAAGTCACCCGCTTTGCGTTGCCAAGCCCAGGGTAGGCCCGGATCGCGGCGAACAGCTCCTCCAGCGGATATTTCTTATTGAGAGGCACGAGCACATCGCGCAGCGCATCGTTGGTCGCGTGCAGCGAAATGGCGAGCATCGCGCCCGTGCGTTCGCCCAGTTCCGGGATCTTCGGCGCAACGCCTGCCGTGCTCACCGTGATCCGCCGCCGGCCGATGGCGATCCCGTCCCCATCGCTGATGACATCGATCGCGGCGGCCACATTATCGAGATTATAGAGCGGCTCGCCCATGCCCATGAACACGATATTGGTGAGCCGCCGGTCGCCGTCGTTGATCGGCCGCTCCGGCGTCGGCCATTCGCCCAGCTCATCGCGCGCAATCATCACCTGCGCGGTGATTTCCGCCGCCGTCAGGTTCCGCACCAGCTTCTGCGTGCCCGTATGACAGAACGAGCACGTCAGCGTGCAACCCACCTGGCTTGAGACGCACAAGGCCCCCGCCCGGCCAACGTCCGGAATGAAGACGCACTCCACCTCTTGCCCGCCGCTGAGCCGGATAAGCCACTTCCGCGTTCCGTCCACACTGATCTGCCGCGCCGTCACCTCCGGCCGCGCCAGCGTGTAGGCGCGATCGAGATCGGCCCGCAGTTCCTTGGCCACGTTCGTCATCGCGGCGAAATCGGTGACCCCGTAATGATAGATCCACCGCCACACCTGGTCGGCGCGCATTTTCGCCTTCCCCTCGGCCACGCCTATGGCGATCAGCCGCTCCCGCAGCTCCGCTTTGGCGGCGCCTGCAAGCGAGGGCCGCGAGACGGGCGCCGCGCAAGCGCCGGCCGCAGGGTCAACAAGGCTCAGAAGCGTGGTCATGGGACCTAAATGCAGTCCAAGGCGCTCAACGGCAAGCGGGACTTCGCCACTAACGATGAACGACGCCGCAACACAGCCAATTAACGCGGATGGATTCAGCCCTCTGAACGGCGTATGACCACACAGTGCACACCGCATACGTGCGCAGACGTGAATTTTGAACGCGCGGGAGTTGCGTCGCCCCCCAAACCTCGTTATGTATACCCCATCGGATAGAAAAGAGGCTCCACGTGGCCCTGGCTTCCAGTCCCTCCCCCGCAAACGGCCCGGATCGGGACCGTTTCGCCGACTTGATGGAGGCCATCGCCAGCCGTCAGGACCGTGAGGCCTTCGCCGAAATCTTCGCCTATTACGGCCCCCGCGTGAAAGGCTACATGCTCCGCCTTGGCGCGGGCGACGCCTTGGGCGAAGAGTTGGCCCAAGAAGTGATGATCACAGTCTGGCGCAAGGCGCATCTCTTCGATCGCAGCCAGGCCTCGGTCTCGACGTGGATTTTCCGGATCGCCCGCAACAAGCGCATCGACGTGGCCCGTCGCCTGAACCGGCCCGAGTTGGACGCCGAAGACCCCGCTTTGCTGCCCCAAGCCCCGCCCCCGCCGGATGATGCTCTGAGCGCCCAGCAGCAGGAAGAACGCGTCCGGGTTGTGTTGGCGGAGCTCCCAGAGGAGCAATTATCTCTGCTCCAACAGGCTTTTTATGAAGGCTTGTCCCACCGCGAAATCGCTGAAAAGAACGGTTTGCCTCTGGGAACTGTCAAGAGCCGCATCCGGCTCGCCTTCTCCAAAATGCGCTCAAAGCTCGAAAGCCTGCATTAACGAACGCTGCTCATTATGGTTGCGTCGCCTTGACGCGGGAGCCTGTCAGTTAATATCGTCAGCAACGCTCTGGTTGTTCGTCCAAGGCGTGGTCGTGACGCGGGCCGCCCGTGTTGCCGTTTCGTAAGGCAGACCACCATGAACGAGGTTGTTCTGAAAGAGGCGCTCACCGCCAGCTACGCCGCTGGGGCTCTCGATCCCGCGTTGCGCCTCCTGATGGAGACCCAGGCCGCCATCCGCGTGACAGCAAAGGCTGAATTGGACGCTGCCGAGGCTCTCGCCGGCGCCCTTCTGGAGCGGCAACCCCCTGCAGCGATGAGCCCAGACGCCCTGGCCTCCGTGATGGCCGTCATCGATGCGCCGGCCCCAATGGACAGCGCCGAACAGCTCGCCGCCCGCGCTGCCGGCGGTTTGATCGACGAAATCCTGCGCTTGCCCAGACCGCTGCACGATGTGGCGCTGAACGCGATAGGCCATGGCGGCTGGATGTTCGCAGGCCCTGGCCTGCGCACGCTGGCGCTGCCGATCCGCTCCGACAGCCGCACCGAACTTCTCCGGATCGAGCCGGGCTGGGGCGCCCCGCGCCACACGCATACCGGCCTTGAGCTGACCCTGATCATGACCGGCGCCTTCAAAGACAGCCGCGGCCGTTTCGGTCCGGGCGAGATCGTGGTTTCCGGCCCCGACATCACCCACAATCCCGTCGCCGATAAGGGTGACGTCTGCTACGCCTTGGCGGTGACGGAAGGGAAACTGTCCTTCACCGGGGCCTTCGGCTTGTTCCAGCGGTTCTGGCGGCAATAAGCTTGGCCGCGGGGTGAACTGCGGACCCACCCGGTCCGTATAGGGTTCATGATCAGATCCCTTTTGCTCGGCCTGGTGGTGGCGCTTGTGGCCGTCGCCAGCCTTATCGCAGGCGCCTCCGCCATGGCCGTCGAACAGCCTCGCTATTCCGTGACCCTTCAAGACGGCCCCTTTGAAGTGCGGGACTACCCGCCCCTTTTGGCGGCGGAAACCACCGTCGTCGGCGGCCGCTCTGGAGCGGTGAACGAGGGCTTCCGGACGCTCGCCCGATATATTTTCGGCGCCAACCGCAGCCGCCGGGAGATCGCGATGACCGCCCCGGTGATCCAAGCCCGCGCCGCCCGCGGGGAGAGCATCGCCATGACCGCCCCGGTGATCCAGACCCCAGCCGAAGGCGACGCCTACAACGTCCAGTTCCTGATGCCGAGCGCCTACACCGCCGCGACCCTCCCCGAGCCGACCGATGCCGCCATCCGCATCGTTGAGATCCCCGCCCGGCGTCTTGCGGTCATCCGCTTCACCGGCCTCTGGACCGAAAGCTCCCTGCACCGTGAGGAAGAGGCGCTTCGGGCGGCCATCGCCCGGCACGGCCTGGCGATCGCCGATGGCGAGACACCCTCCTACGCTTTCTATGATCCACCCTGGACCCCGTTCTTTCTTCGCCGCAACGAGGTCATGGTCCGCCTTGCGACGCCGTGAGCGGGCCTGCCAAAGAAGTCCCCACGCCGAATCGGGCTAAATCCGGCGCATGAATGATGTGTTATTGTCTTTAGGTGTGGCGCTTCTGGGCGCTTGCCTCGGCTGGATCGCGCTTTTTTCCGGCGTCGTCGCTCCCATATCCTTTAAGGAGATTGACCATGGCCGGGCCAACCGGCACGTCCGCCGTGTCATGAAACAGGGCCACACGATCCTGGCGCTTCTCAGTTTCGCCGCCGCCGCCGCCGCCGCCTTGGGCGGGGCCCCCGGCGCAGGGATCATTGCCGCGATCGTCGGCGTGGTGATCCTGCTGGCGCAGTTTGCCCTGGCTCCTCGGGAGGACGACCGCCCTCCGCCCGGCGGCAAACGCAAGCTGCAGACTGCGCGCGTGGTCGCTGCGGGCCTAACCGCGATGATGGCTCCCTTGCTTCTGGTGGCCATCGGCATGGCGATCGGCGGCGTTTAAGCCGCCTGCGAGGCCTGCCCCACAGCCTTCGCCGCCGCGAACCAGCCCTGCACCCGCGCCTCCGCAAGGCCCTTATCGCCCCACAAGCGCTTGCCGTCGTCGGTCACCGCGAACGCCTGGGCCGCCGCCGTCAGCTCCCACAGATTGGCCCGCGCCAAATCCTGCGGGGTCCGCACCCCACACGCCACCAGCGTCTGCGCATCTCGCCCGGTAATCCCGGGCAGGGCGCACGCGAGCCGCGCCTGATCCTGCCAATCCCGCACCACAGGCGCGGTGATGTGGCGGGTGTTGAGCGCCTGCGCCAACGCCTCCGCCGACCGCTCAAGAAGCGCCGACACGGTGGTGACGCCCACCGCCTCCAACCGCGCCGCCGTCTTCGGCCCGATCGACGGCGCCTCCACGACGGGGTCAGGTCCTGCGAGCAGCGGCTTGCCCCCGCGATCAGGCCGCTCGATCGGGCCGACATCGGTGGGTTCCGGCGCCAAGGCCTCAACCGGCGCCGACATCGGCGCGGGCGCAGGTGCGGCGGGGAGAACGCCGGCGGGCCGGATCGGCTTGGTGTTGAACAAGCCGCGCCCCGGCAACGGCGCGTCCGCCTTCGGAAGCCGCTTGATGTCGCGCTTGGTCGGCCGCTTCGTCACCCGCGGCGGGGCCCCGAGCCCGTGGGCTTTGCCCGTCTCTTTCGGCCACGCGGCGTCGAGCGAGGAGATTTGTTTGCCGAGCACCTCTTCGCAGTGCAGCCGCCGCACCGTGGCGTCGTCCTCATGCAGCGTGGTCAGCACCTTGCCGCGGGCCTGAAACTCCGCATACTGCGCTTTCACGAGTGCGGCGGCCTGGGCGTCTTCCATCTTGCCCGTGATCCACGTCACCGGCCCCGCAAGCGCGGTGAACACCACATCGAGCGAACCATCGACCTTCGGCGCCGCCACGGCGGCCTCATCAAACGCCCGGTCCAGCACCCGTGACAACGTCACCGACGCATGCCCGATCAGCCGCGCGATGGCGTCCTTGATTTCCTGATCAAGCCCCGCCTTGGGGTCTTTCTGCCCAAGCGCGAAGTTATAGTGCTGGATCACAAGCTCATAAGACGGGTTCGCCGCATGCGCCCCGGCCCGAATGGCCTGCGCGAGCCAATCCGGATCGTCCGACAACTGAAGGTCAGGATATCCATCAAGGTCCACTTCAAGAATGGTCTGCAACTCTTTCCAGCTTTTCGAAAAGCTCTGTTCCACCGCGGCGTGGATCACGCCCTCTTCTTCCGTCTGGTGCGTGTGGAAGGGCTGAACCGGGTCGACGATATAATGGCTCATCACCCCAGCGTTATAGACCGCCTGCTTCCACTCCCGCGCCGCAAGCGCGCGCACTGTCCGGCGATACCATTCCTGCGCCGCGTCGATCGCGCCGCCCCATTCGCCCTCTCGGACATGCAGCACGTGGTTCTTAAAGTCCTTGAAGACCGTGTCGGGCGCTTTCGCCCCTTCGAGATACGCCTGGTGGTGATGCAGAAACAGCATCCGCCATCGCTCCGCAGGCTCGCCCTGAAGATGCCGCAGCGCGTCCAGCGCCAGCCGGTGATGATTGGAGGTAGCCTTGGCGGCGAACACCACCTGATAGAGCAGCGACATGGAGAAATTCCGCAATGATCCGTGTGCGGAGACCCCATGCTGACTCAGTTACCAAGAGGTAAATGCGGGTGTGTTGATGTTCCCATCGCCGGGGCGGGCGAAGCCCGAACCAGGAGCCCCCCAGAACAAGGAGCCCCCCCCGAACAAGGAGCCCATAGCCAAACGCCGCCCTCTCACGGACCCCGGGGTCCACAGCAGGCGCAGCGTCCCGAAGATAGGTGATGGCCCAGACTTTTATGGCGGAGATGGACAGGGTCTATCCAAATCGTCAGCAGTCAGCTTTTCTCTGCGCCGTGGACCTCCGTCCGCCCCAAGGACGCCAGATCCGCTGTTGCTCAACGTGATGGCTGCCGCCTTCCCGAAGCACAAAAACATATTCGTCCAACCCGTCGTCATCCGCGACGCCGTTTTGCGGCTGGTCGAGGGACGCCTTTCAATCCCCGCGCCCGCCAAACGGCCGCCGCGGCTCCGCCCGGTGCTCGTCGAGCACGTCCTCGTCCATATCGTCGATTTCATAGAGCACGACCTCATAGCCCCAGAGGTCCGCGAGCTTTTGCAGCACCCGCTGCGCGTCGTCTTCTTCCAAGAGGATGCCGTTGATGACGCGGTGCTGCAGCACCAGCTTCCGGTCGCCCTCAAGATCGACATTCACGACCTGGATCTGCGGATCCCGCCGCGCCACGTCATAGTGCCGAGACAAGGCCCGCCGCAGATTGCGATAACCCCGCTCATCGTGGATCGCGGCGACTTTAAGGGCGTCGTCGTCCGCGTCGTCTTCCACATGGAAAAAGCCCATCGAGCGCATCAGCTGCGGCGACAGATATTGGGACACAAAGCTTTCGTCCCGGAAATTGGCCCACACATGCCGCAACACGGACGGATAGTCCTTCACGCCGGCGATGTCGGGCATCCACTCGCGGTCCTCGTCCGTCGGATTGAGGCACATCCGCTCAATGTCGCTCATCATGGCAAACCCAAGCGCATAGGGGTTGATGCCGGAGAAGCGCCGATCATCAAACCCTGGCTGCATGATCACGCTGGAGTGCGAGTGCAAGAATTCAAGGAATGAGCCGTCCGAAATCTGCCCCGTCTCATGGAGTCGCCGCATGATGTAGTGGTGCGTCCAGGTAGCGCACCCCTCGTTCATCATTTTGGTCTGCCGCTGTGGATAGAAATACTGCGAGATCTGCCGAACGATCCGCAACACCTCTCGCTGCCAGGGCGCGAGCCGCGGCGCGGTCTTCTCAAGAAAGTACAGGATGTTCTCTTCCGGAAGGCCAAGAAGCGAACGCCGCCGCTCGTCCTCGCTCTCGCTCGTGGCCTTGCGCTTTTTCGCGGGCACCGTCCGCCATAAATCGTTGAACAGTTGTTCCCCGTGTTGGCGGCGCTCTTTCTCCCGCAGCGACTCTGAGCGCAAATCCGGCCGCCGCTTTCGCGGATAACGATGCACCCCATGGCTTTGCAGCGCATGCACGGCGTCGAGCAACCGCTCAACTTCCAACACGCCGTACCGTTCTTCGCAACGCGCGAGGTAGTTCTTGGCAAACTCCAAATAGTCGAGAATCCCGTCCGCATCCGTCCACTGCTTGAAGACATAGTTGTTCTTGAAGAAGTGGTTATGGCCAAACGCCGCATGCGCGATCACAAGCGTCTGCATCGTCGCGGAGTTCTCCTCCATGATATAGACGATGCAGGGATTGGCATTGATCACGATCTCATAGGCAAGGCCCTGATAGCCTTTGCGGTACATCGCTTCATTGGTGGCGAAGTGCTTGCCGAAGCTCCAATGCTTGTAAAACAGCGGCATACCCGTCGAGGCATAGGCGTCGAGCATCTGCTCGCTCGTGATCACCTCGATCTGGTTCGGATACACATCCAAGCCGAGCTCGTTGAAGGCGATCGTCTCGCAGGCTTCGTTGATCCGCTGGATGGTGTTGAAATCCCAATCCGCCCCCTTAAACAGAAGCGGTCCCTCCTGCGGCACGACCAGCCCTGCCATGGCGCGTCCTCCTAATCGCCCGCCGTTGCTTTGCGGGCGAACAACTCACGAAACACCGGATAGATGTCACGACGATGGCGAACTTTGCGCATCGCCAGCGGCACAGCGGGATCAAGCACCGTCTCGATGGCCCGCCACAGGCTCGACAGCCGCCCCGATCGCGCCGCCAAAGGCCCATCGTCGTCCTCAGAGCCCACTTCCAGATAGGCGTAATACTGGCACAACGGCAGGATCGCGTCCCGCAGAAGGCTCGCCGTCACCGCGTTGTCTGACAGCGTATTGTCGCCGTCCGAAGCTTGCGCGGCATAGATGTTCCAGATGGTCGACGGATACCGATCCTGCGCAATCCGGATCATTGCGGTGAGCGCGGTGGAGACCACGGTCCCCCCCGTTTCCCGGGCGTAGAAAAAGGTCTGCTCGTCGACTTCCTGCGCCTCGTGCGTGTGCCGGATAAAGACCACATCCACGTGCTCATAACGCCGCGTCAGGAACAGATAGAGCAGCGTGAAGAACCGCTTGGCGAGGTCCTTCATGTGCTCGTCCATCGAGCCCGACACGTCCATGAGGCAGAACATGACGGCCTTCGCCACCGGCCGCGGCACGGGTTCAAACCGCCGATAGCGCACGTCGATGGGGTCGATATAGGGCACCAGCGTCGCCCGCCGCTGCAGCCGCTCTACCTCCGCCTTCAGCGGCGCGAGCGTGTCGTCGTCCGCCCCGGCCGCTTCCGCCTCCGCGAGCGCCTTCTGCGCCGCCTGGATGTCCTCAGGCGTCGGCCGCTTTAAAGCGAGGCGGCGAGCCAGGCTGTTCCGCATGGTCCGCGAAACAGACAGCGACGCCGGCGGCCCGCTGGTCCGGTAGCCCGCCCGGGCGTACTGGTCCACGGCTTCCCCGGTGACCTGCCGCTTCACCAGGTCCGGCAGCTCCAGGTCCTCCAAGAAGAGCTCCAGAAACTCTTCCCGCGTCAGGGCAAACTGAAACTCGTCCACCCCATCGCCGCTGTCGCCGGGACCGCCCGCCCCACCGCTCCCGTCTTCCGGCCGCGGAATCGCGTCGCCCTCCACATACTTCTTGTTGCCAGGCAGCAGGTAATCTCGGCTTCCGCCTGTCGGGCTGCGCCGTAGGCTTGGTTCGTGCACCCCATCGGCGGGGATGGTGACGTCCCCGCCGTTCGCTGCGTCCTTGATGCTGCGCTTGGCGCTTGCCTCATGGACGGCGTTGCGCACCAGCGAGCGCGCCCGGCGGATGAAGCGCTGCCTGTTAGCGAGGCTCTTTCCTCCCGGATTGAGGCGACGATCGATGATGTGCATGCGCGATCCTTACCCCGCTTCCCTCACCCGGCCTGTTTCACCCGCATGTACCACTCCACAAGGCGCCGCACCTGCCGCTCGGTGTACCCGCGGGCCACCATACGGCTCACGAACTCCTCGTGCTTTTTCTCGGTGTCGTTGTCCTTTTTGGACCCGAAGCTGATCACCGGCAGCAGATCTTCGACTTGGCTGAACATTCGCCGCTCAATGACTTCCCGGATTTTCTCATAGCTGGTCCAACTGGGGTTGCGGCCCCCGTGGCTCGCCCGCGAACGCAGGGTGAACTTAACCACCTCGTTCCGGAAGTCCTTCGGGTTGGCGATCCCCGCCGGCTTTTCGATCTTCGACAGCTCCTGATTCAGAAGCTCCCGGTTCATCAGCTGGCCCGTGTCGGGGTCTTTGAAGTCCTGATCTTCCACCCACGCGTCGGCATAATCGACATAGCGGTCGAACAGGTTCTGGCCGTAGTCATGATAGCTTTCGAGGTAAGCCTTCTGCACCTCGTTGCCGATGAACTCCGCATAGCGAGGCGCAAGCTCGGCCTTGATGAACTCGATGTATTTGCTTTCGGTGTCGGTCGGGAATTGCTCCCGCCGGATCGCCTGTTCGAGCACATACATGAGGTGCACCGGGTCCGCCGCCACCTCGCTCACGTCATGGTTATAAGTCGCCGCCAGCACCTTGAAGGCGAACCGGGTGGAAATCCCGTCCATGCCCTCGTCTACCCCTGCCGCGTCCTTGTATTCCTGCATCGTCCGCGCCTTGGGATCGACCTCTTTCAGGCTCTCCCCGTCATAGACGCGCATCTTCGCAAACAGGTTAGAGTTTTCGTGCGCCCGCAACCGAGACAGCACCGAGAACCGCGCCAGCATCTCCAGCGTGCCCGGCGCGCATGGCGCTTCGGCCAGCTCCGAACCCCGGATCAGCTTGTCATAGATCCGCTGCTCTTCGGTCACCCGCAGGCAGTACGGCACCTTGATCACGAAGATACGGTCGATGAAGGCTTCGTTGTTCTTATTGTTCTTGAAACTCTGCCACTCGGCTTCGTTCGAGTGCGCCATCACGATCCCCTGGAACGGGATCGCGCCGATATTCTCGGTGCCGACGTAATTGCCTTCCTGCGTCGCCGTCAGCAACGGATGCAGCATCTTGATCGGCGCCTTGAACATTTCGACGAACTCAAGAACGCCTTGGTTCGCCCGGTTCAGGCCGCCGGAATAGCTGTATGCGTCCGGGTCGTTCTGCGCGTGCAATTCGAGCTTGCGGATATCCACCTTGCCGACAAGGGCGGAGATATCCTGGTTGTTCTCATCCCCCGGCTCGGTCTTGCTGACCCCGATCTGGCGCAACCGCGACGGATTGATCTTCGCCACCCGGAATTTGGTGATGTCGCCGCCGAACTCATCGAGCCGCTTCACCGCCCAGGGGCTCATCAGCCCCGACAGACGCCGCCGCGGGATAGTGTAGCGCTCTTCCAACTCAGCCCCGTGCACCCC
>JBILVS010000167.1:0-5524 GCA_044370335.1 Caulobacterales bacterium | reverse complement strand
CGAGGTCGCTGGCCGCGGCGAATTGCAGCTCGGCGTGCTCATCGAGACCATGCGCCGAGAAGGCTTCGAAGTATCTATCTCGCGTCCCAAAGTCTTGACCCGGGAAGAAAACGGCGAGGTCCTTGAACCGATCGAGGAAGTCGTGATCGACGTCGATGACGAATTCACCGGCGTCGTCATCGAAAAGATGAGCATTCGCAAAGCTGAGCTCCAGGACATGCGCCCCTCTGGCGGCGGTAAAACCCGCATTGTCATGCATGGCCCGGCCCGGGGCCTGGTCGGCTACCACGGGGAATTCCTGACCGACACCCGCGGCTCCGGCGTCATGAACCGGCTGTTCCACGCTTGGGCGCCCTGGAAAGGCGAAATCCCCGGCCGTCGCAACGGCGCTTTGATCTCCAACGAAGCCGGCGTCACCACCGCTTACGCGCTCTGGAACCTGGAAGAGCGCGGACAGATGTTCATCGCCGACGGCGAAGACGTCTATGAGGGCATGATCATCGGCGAGAACAGCCGCGGCGATGACCTCGAGGTCAACCCGATGAAAGGCAAAAAGCTCACCAACGTCCGCGCCTCCGGCAAGGATGAAGCCATCCGCCTCACCCCGCCCCGCCGCATGACGCTGGAGCAGGCCATCGCCTGGCTCGACGACGACGAACTGGTCGAAGTCACCCCCGCAGCCATTCGCATCCGCAAACAATACCTCGACCCCAACGAGCGCAAGCGGATGGCCAAAGCCAAAGCGGGTTGACCGAGCGGGCGCAGGTCTTCTCGCCGTTCACACGAAAAACGCCGCCGCCCTCGTTATTTGATTGCGCAGGCGCCTTTGTGTCGTGATGGTGACGCCGGTTGCATAACCAGCGGCGAGCCAGCCATGACAACCAATATGCCCAACCAGCGCCCAGCGCGGACCTTCCTCGTCGCATTTGCCGCGATCGTGGGGATAGGCCTGACGGCGGTCCTGTCCGCCATGATCGCCGCCGGCGCTTTGGGATTGCTGCCGCCGCCGCCGCTCGTCGCCACCGACTGCATTGACCGCAAGTTCGAGTTCCTGGCCGAGCGTGAACTGGAGGACGTCCAACTCATCGCCATGGGCTCCTCCGGCGCCTGGCGCGATTTGGACATGAACGTCTTCGCCGAAACGCTTCGCGTCAAACCTTTAAACGCCGCCCCTTGCCATCTTCAGGTCCACCAATCGGCCTTCATGACGGCGTTCCTCGCCCCGCGCATGCCCGCCCTTGAAACAGTCGTGTTCGTGGCGCTGCCGCGGGATTTCGAACATTGCGACCCGTCAGATCGCGCCTTCTTCGATCAGGGCCTTGCAGGCGCGATCTTGGATGGGCGCGCCCCGGTCTGGATCCCTTACGTGACCGGGTTCGAAACCACCTATATGGTCCAAAACATCATCGCCAAGCTCAACCGGACCGGCAATTTCGGCGTCGCGGAACACGATGACGGCTTGGGCTCGAATGCGCTGTTGGACGATCTCGATTGGGCGCCCGACTGGGCCATCGACGCCGACTGCTTCGACCACCTTGAAACCCTGGACCAGACCCTGGCGGAGCGCGGCGTTCAACTCGTTGTGGCCTTCGCCCCTGTTCAGCCGGATTGGCTCGCCGCCGTCGATCCTGACGGCGCCAAGTACGCCGCGTTCCGTCGCGACATCGAGGCCCGCGTGAGCCCCACGACCCTGGTCATCGCCCCTTGGCCGGAAGCGCAAGACAACCCAAGCTATTTCGCTGACACCCAGCACCTCCGCCACCCTCACGAGCGCGCGTTCTCCGGCTATATTGCCGACCGCATCCTCACCCAGACCGCCTCGGAAGCGACTGCGGGCTAAGGGTCATGCTGTTCAATTCCCATGTTTTTATTCTGGCGTTCCTGCCCATCGTCCTGATCGGCTATTTCGCCCTTGCCGCCCGCGCCGGCCAAAGACCGGCCCGCTGGTGGCTTCTGGCGGCTTCCCTCGTTTTTTATGGCTGGTGGAGCTTGCCTTATCTGGGCCTCCTCGTGGCCTGGATAGCCGCCAACCACCTGCTCGGCGAACACATCGCCAAGCTGCGGCTGGCCCAAGGCCCCCTTGCTTCCAGACCCTGGGCCATCCTCGGGATCACCGGCAATCTGGCGGGATTATTCTATTATAAATACGTGACCTTCCTGCTCGACACGGTGACCGCGCTCACAGGCCTGGAATTCGCCATTGGCGCAGTGATCCTGCCGTTGGCGATCTCGTTTCACACTTTTCAACAGATCGCTTATCTGGCCGACATCCAGAGCGGCCAGCGGCCCGGCTATTCCCTGCCGGACTACATGCTCTTCGTGTCCTTCTTCCCCCAGTTGATTGCCGGGCCCATCGTGCACCATCACGAATTGGTGCCGCAGCTGAAGGCCAAAGAAGCCTACGCCCTCAATGACGAGCGCTTCGCCCAAGGGGTGGCGTTTTTCACCATGGGCCTCATCAAGAAGCTGGTCCTGGCTGACCCGATCAGCGGCCTAGCCGCCCCAACCTTCGCCTCCGCCGGCGTTGAGGCGCCCGGCTTCGCCGACGCCTGGCTTGCGGTGATCGCGTTTTCCCTGGGCCTCTATTTCGACTTTTCAGCCTATTCCGACATGGCGGTGGGCTTGGCCCGAATGTTCAACGTACAGCTGCCGTACAATTTCAATTCGCCCTACAAGGCGGGCTCGATCATTGAGTTCTGGCGGCGCTGGCACATGACCCTGTCGCGCTTCCTGCGGGACTATCTCTACATCCCCCTGGGCGGGAACAGAAAAGGCGGGGTCCGTCGGTCCTTGAACCTGATGACCACCATGCTGCTGGGCGGCCTCTGGCACGGCGCGGCCTGGACCTTTGTCATTTGGGGCGCCCTGCACGGGGCCTTTTTGCTCATCAATCATGCCTGGAACAGCTTGCGCGCCGCGGGTCGCGTGGCGGCTCTGGGCAAGATCGCGTCTCATGCCCTGACCCTGACCGCCGTCGCTTTTGCCTGGACCTTCTTTGCCGCCCCTGATTTCACCGCCGCCTGGTCGATGATCCAGGGGATGATCGGCCTCCAGGGCTGGATGGGCGCCGCCGCCCAGACCGCTTGGGCTGCTTCGCCCTTAGGCCTTGGCGTGGGGACCTTTGAAGCCCAGCATGGCGCCTGGGCGGTGCTGGACTGGTTCGCCCCGATCACGGCCCTGGCGATCGCCCTTGGGGTCGCGGCGTTCGCGCCAAACTCTCAAGAAATCGTCGACGGTCGCCGCTTCGAGGTGAACGAACCGCCCCGATTTGGCCGTCTGCGCTTTCATCCCACGGTTCGGATCGGGCTCCTGGCCGGGGCGGCCTTCTTGTTCAGCCTCAACCTCCTCGCCGACGTGCGCGAGTTCGTTTACTTCCAGTTCTGAGGCGCGCCCGGCGTTCGCTCCGCCCCATTTTGGGGCAAACCAGCCGCGCTGTGTCCCCACTAACCCCCAAATTGCCCCCGCTAAGCGAAAATCCGCCCCTCCGAGGCGTCTCGCGGCCGCGGCATGCCCCTTGCTCCCCCCTTGGTCCGTGAGAGACAGGCCGCCCGATGTCCGGAGCGGCGGAGAGACTAAAGGCGCAATCATGGCCAACGCGATTGACCTCTATGTCGGCAAGCGGCTCCGCCGTCGTCGCCGGCTCCTGGGCCTGACCCAGCAACAACTGGCGGAAAGCATCGGCATCCGCTTTCAACAGATCCAGAAGTATGAATGCGGCGCCAACCGCGTCACTGCGTCCCGGCTATTTGAGCTGGCCGTCGCGCTGAACGTGCCGGTGAACTACTTCTTCGAGGGCCTCCAGCAGTCGGCCGAGGCCGCCGCCGGCGCCCCCGCCAATGATCGCGAACTGATCGCCGCCGACGTTCTCTCCCAGAAAGAGACGCTGGAGCTGATCCGCGCCTACTACAAGCTCGGCGAACGGCCCCGCCGCCGCCTCCTGGACCTCGCGAAAGCCCTTCAGGACGAAAACACCGACGCTGCCTGATCGAACAAGGCAACCAAGATCACGTTGCGACCATCCGGACGCGGCCGGAAGCGTCGCACCGTGGTCAAGGATCAAAGCGGGAGGGCATTTCGACGTTTCCGGCCGATTTCAAAAGGTCGGAATGCGCTCTCGTGAGCAGACGCCGCGGAGAGCCCCCTCCGCGCCGTTTGTCTTATGGCGGGCCCGTTGCTACAGCGGCGCATGCCCCATCTCTCCGACGCCGACCTCCAAAGCCTGCTGGCCTTCATCGACGAGCTGGCCGACGCCGCCCGCGGGGCGATCCTTCCCTTCTTTCGCCAAGACCTGACCGTGCAGAACAAGGCCGCCCACGGCTTTGATCCCGTCACCGATGCCGACCGCGCCGCCGAAACCGCGATGCGCGCTTTGATTACCGCCCGCTTCCCCGACCACGCGATCCACGGCGAGGAGTTTGCCGACATTGTGGGGGCAAGTCCTTGGCGCTGGGTTCTTGACCCGATCGACGGCACCCGCGCCTTCATGGCAGGCCTGCCGACCTGGGGGGTCTTGATCGGGTTGACCCACAACGGCGAACCAGTCTTGGGCGCCCTTGATCAGCCTTATCTCCAAGAGCGCTTCATAGGCTTTCCCGGCGGCGCGACGTTTCGTGGGCCCCAAGGCGAAAGGGCGCTGAAGGTCCGGGGGTGCACCGTCCTCACCAGCGCAACTCTGTCCACCACCGATCCCGATCTCTTCACCCCACCGGAGAAAGGCGCCTTCGATCAGGTCCGCGCCGCCGCCCGTCTGACCCGGCTCGGCCTGGACTGTTACGCCTATGGGATGTTGGCGGCCGGCCATATCGATCTGGTTGTCGAGAGCGGCCTGAAGCCCGTGGATATCCTTCCCCTTGTCCCCCTGATTGAAGGCGCCGGCGGGATCGTCACCGATTGGCGCGGCCGTCCCGTTCGGAGCGGCGGGCAAGTCGTCGCCGCGGCGAGCCGCGAAATCTTGGAAGAAGCCCGCATCGCCCTGCGCCGCTCAGCGACCGGATAGCGCCGCCAACTCATCGGCCGCCGCCAGCACCGCTTCAGCCGGCGTGGAACGGAGGCACGCCATGCCGGCGCAGCCAAGGCTCAGATAGCAGGGCGCACAGCCCTTAAGGGTCCTCACCTGCCGCCCCAGGGCCTGTTCCGGCCGTCACAGCGCCACGGGCTGCCGCCCGCTCGGGATGATCACCGTGGCGGTCTCAAACAACCCTGCAACAGGGGAGACCCCGGTGTCGACGCTGACCACAAGCGCCGCCTCCTGCAGCAGCGTCGCAAAGGCGCGAAGATCCCCGCGCCCTAAGGCGTCATGATCCGCCCGCTGCGCCCGCAAGGAAGCGCCGAAGGCCGCTTCCTGAGCGGTTCCTGTAAACACGAGCGGATAGCCGCGCCACCGAAGGCCAGGCCCCGCCTAGACCACGTTGCGACCAAACGGGCCCGGCCAAAAGCGTCGCAACGTGGTCAAGGATTAACACTGGGGCGTTTTCCGACGTTTCCGGCCGATTCCAAAAGGTCGGAAAACGCCCAAGACCACGTT
>JBILVS010000166.1:0-5538 GCA_044370335.1 Caulobacterales bacterium | reverse complement strand
GCCTTCCTCTTCTATCGGGTCCCTGGATGGCCAATAAGGGATACCCGACGCGGTTTTTGTAGCCGTAGGGCGGATTTCCCGGCGCGGTTGCGGGGATTGGCGGCGGTTTGCCGGGCACGGATTGACCGGATACGAAAAAATTTCCCGGACGCGTTTTTTGGCGGGCGGGGTGCGGTGCCGGGGCGCGGCTGATGTGCGGGAGCAGGCCACTTTCAAACGAAGTGATAGCGGCTTCGGGCGGCTAAAGGAAGAACGTTTTTCCGGCGGTTCAGGCTTTTTTGCCGGTCTCGGCCGGGTGGGTTCTGCCATGCACGGCCTTGAGTTGCTCGATGCTCACCTGGGTATAAATGGCGGTGGTTTCGAGCTTCTCGTGGCCGAGGAGCTGTTGGATAAACCGGATGTCGGCCCCGCCTTCCAGCATGTGGGTGGCGCAGGTGGAGCGAATCAAATGGCAACTTCCGGGGCGGCCGATGTCGGCCTGTTTGATCCATTTGCTTACCATGCGGCTGAGCACGTCGGGATTGAAGGGTTCGCCGTAGCTGGTGAGGAAGAGGGCGCGCTGGTTGGCATCCACCGCGAGCCGTGGGCGCACCTCGTCGAGGTAGCGTTCGAGCCAGCGCAGGGCACGGCTGCCGACGGGCACGACGCGGTCCTTGTGGCATTTGCCCTGGCGGATGTGCAGGGTCTGGCGCTCGCGGTTGAGGTCGTGGATTTCGAGCCGGGCGAGTTCGCTGCGGCGCAGACCGGCGCTGTAAAGGAGTTCGAGCATGGTGCGGTCGCGGCAGCCCAAAGGATCTCCGATGTCGGGGATGTTGATGACGGCGGCGATCTGTTGGATGCCGAGGGCTTCCCTGGGCAGGCGCTTTTCCTGGCGCGGCATTTCCAGTTCGCTGGCGGGGTTGGCGGGGATGAGGTTCTGTTTGGCCAGCCACGAGAAGAAGTCCCGCAGGGTGCCGAGGCGGCCACGCTGGGTGGAGACGCCCAGCGGCTTCCCGTTCTTCTTGCGCCAGCGCCAGAGGTGGCGCTGATAGCTTTCGAGGATGGGCTTGGTGACGGCCGCGGGAAAGGCCAGGTCGCGCTCGTGCGCCCAGAGCAGGAAGACTTTCAAGGCGTCCCTGCGGCCCTCGATGGTGTCGGGGGTATAGTTCCTGACCGCAAGGCTCTGGAGGTAGCGGGCGGCTTCGCCGGCGAGACTGCCGGGAACACCGCCGGGCAGATCGTTGGCTGCGTTGCCGCCGCGCTTGTTCTGGTCACGTTCCCGGAGCTTGCGGGTTGCCTGGTATCCTTTTTTGCCTGCCATGGGAGTTATCGGTTGTCAGTTATATGTTATCGGGAATGGGGCGGAGGCGCGGTGATGGTGCCGTTACGCTACGATGTGGATTTTCCGGGTTCCTGATGTGCGGTGCGGCAAGGTGACAAGGTCGCGCCCATAAGGTGGTTTTTCCCCGCAACCACGGGCGCTTGCGACCTTGCCGCCCGGTTCCGGCCAGGTGGGGGCAAGGCACCATCGAAAACCGGCATGGTGGATGGTGTAACTTCATTGCTCTGCCGGTTGGGCGTCCTGTTTGCGGCGGAGATTGGCGACGTCGATCAGCCCGACATGATAACTGTCGGCCGCCTCGTCGGCGTCGGTCAGAAGCTCGTATTGGATCGCCACGCCATTGCGGCTGCCGCGGGTGGTGACATATTCGAGTTCCTGCAGGCGCTCCAGGTGGCGGCGCACCTGCGTCTGGCTCCAACCCGTGAAGTCGCGCAGCTCCCGGCGGCTGAACAGGGCGAATTTCTGTTCGACGCTCCCGGCTTTGATCGTTGCGCGCACGAGCGTCTTGATGTGTTCCAACAGGCGGCGGGTTTGCGGCGACAATTCGTCGAGGCCGCGGCCCAGCACTTCCGGGGCGATGCGGTTGGCGGTTTCGATGTCCTCAAGGGTAACGGGCAGCATGGCGACCTCGCGGGTTGCCCGTCCGGCGTCGGACTTCACCTGGTGGGTGACGGGTTGGCGCTGGTATTGGTGGAGCAGCGCGATGGTATCTATCAGCGTCAGGTATTTCTCGTGATCGCGGCGCGTCCTGGTGCGGCCGCTGGTGAAGGTCAGGTGCCGGGCGTAGGGATTGGCGATGCGCATGGGCCGGATGAGGCGCTGGGCGTTCTGCATGACGCGCAGGATGTCGCGGCGGCGCTCGGCGGCGAGGATGCCCTCGACGGTGCGGGCTTCGCGCTGGAGGCGGTGGATGCGCTCGGTCTGCTCGCGGGATTCATCGACCGTCAGGACAAGGCAGCGGTTCATGAGTTCCTCATCGATGTCGATGGAGGTGGTGGTCAACACGATGGCCACCGGCCCCTGGACATGGTATTCCTGGGTTTCCATGCGGCCGCTGTGCGGATCCTTGCCGGTGCTGGCGATGGTGAGTTCGCCCTCGGATTGCAGGAGTTTGAGGGCATAACCCGCTTTTTCCGCGCCCTCCTCCTCGACGATGGCGAGGATCTTGTGTTTGAGGTCGCTCTCGCCGAGATAATAGAGGCTCTGGCCGGTCATGGCCGAGTATTTCACCTGGTCCTCGCCGGGGAAGAATCCCAGCACGGCATCCATCAAGGTGGATTTCCCGGCGGCGCTGGTGCTCTGGATGATGACGGCCAGCGGCTTGGCCAGCTTGCGCGAGGCGCAGGCGAGATAGGCGGCTAACAGATTCGTCTCCTCGCCGACGATGCCCGCCTCGTCGTAGGCGGCGGCGATGCGTTGGAGCAGGTCCGGAGCCCGCAGGAGTTCGAGCGCCTCAGCCTCGTCAACGGCCGGCATGCCGACGCCGGCGGCAGGTTCTCGCGGGGCGTTGAGGCGTTGCTCCTGGGCTTGTTCGAGGGCAAGGAGAAGCTTGCCGAGATCGCGTTTCAACAGATCCTTGTCCAACAGGGTTTCCTCGGCGGCGCGCTCGATGAACTTGCGGCGCTCGCCGTCGCGGTAGAGGTCCAGCGAGTCAACATGCATCAGGCCCCCGCAGGTGACGCGCAAGGTGATCCTGAGCAACTCGGGGCCGTTGTTCTTTTCGAGCCCTCCGATCCGGTAGATCCGGGAACCGAAAGCGGCTTCGTGGCAGTCGCCGATCTTTGCCAGGACGGCCGGTGGCGGTTGATCCGGAACATTTTCCCCTTTAGCCGCCGGAGATTCAGCGGCTAAAGAAGAAGCTACTATATTATTAGTAGAGATGGGCGCGACCCGGCCATTGGCGCAAGCCGCCGCCACCACGGACTTTTGAAGGGATTGGCCGCCCAGCCATTCCGCCGAGCGAACCGCCCGGCGCAGCGCCTCCCCGCCTTGTTCCAGGGCGTATTGGTTCGCGTCCATTCCCCACGGCAACCTGACGACAAAGCATTCCACGCCGATGGCCTGGAGGCGTTGCGCGACTTCGGTGGTGGCGGTTTCCCCAGCCTCGTCGGCATCGAAGGCGAGCCTGACGCTTTCGATTCTGGCGTCGCGGATGGCATCGAACAACTCGCTGGTGAAGTTCCTCGTGCCGAAGGTGCAGGTCGCGGCATCCATGCCATGGCGGATGAAGGTGAGTGCGTCGAGGATGCTTTCGGTCAGGATGATCCCGCGGTTGTCCAGGGCGGCCGGGTTGAAGATCCCGGCCAGCGGCCGTGCCAGATAGAGGTGGCGCAGTTCCTTGGGGGCCTTCGGATCAATGCGCCGCCCGTAAAACTGGACGATGCGGCCTTCCCGCCCGGGCGGCGCGCACTCGCGGATCGGTATGGTGAGGCAGCCGTTGAGGTGCTCGCGGCCGGTGTTCCGATAGATGCCGGTTCTTTCGAGCTGTTCGCGGATCCGCTTGCCGCCGACGCGCTGCTTGTTGGCGATCCTCAGGCCGAGCGTGCGGTCGGCCACGCCGATGCCGAAGCGTTGCCACAGCTCCGGGTCATCGAGGCCGCGGGCGGCGAGGCATTCGCGGGCCGCCCGACCCTCCGGCGCTGACAAACGGGATGCATAGTAGGCGGCGACCTGCTCCAGCAGTTGCGAGTCCTCCGCCGAATCCTCCAGCGGACATGGCAGGCGCGGCACGGTCGTCAGTTTGCGCGGGACCTCCGGAGCATGCTCGAACGCGGCCCTGCCGCCGTTGGCCAACAATTCAAAGGCGTGGCGGAAACTCAGGCCGTCGAAGCGCTCGACAAACTGGATCGCGTTGCCGGTTTGGCCGCAACACGCCGCCATGCAGCGCCAAAGCCCCTTGCCGGGCGTCACGATGAGGTTGGGGGTTTCCCGGTCGTCATGGAACGGACAGAGGCCGGTCCAGTTCGCGCCCTGCGGTTTCAAGGCGACGCCCCTCGACTGGATCAGCGCCACCAGATCGGTTTCGCCTTTGATCCGGTCGATTTCGTGTTCGGCGATGCGGGGCATGTCACGATGGGGGCTGATTGTTAGACCCATGATCGCGGGAGGACGCCAGGCGTGCCTGCTCGCGGTTCCAGCGCGCCCGCATGGTTTTCCAGCACGGCGAGTCCTCGTAATATTCGTCGTGATCCCAGGGATCGAAGCGCAGCCCGTCGGTTTGCATGAGCCAGTTCCAGCGGGCGGCGGTGCGCCCGGCATGGCGCATGGCGCGCTCAAGCATGGCGCCGCCGCCGTCGCGCCAGCCGCATTCCTTTTTGAGGCGTTCGCACCATGCGTGCTGCCGCGCCTCGCGCATCACCGCCCGGCCAAGGGTCGCGAGATCGGCGGCGAGTCCGGCGGCCAGCGCGGCGCGCTCCCAGTGATCCCACGGATAGGAGCCGGGGACAGCCATGCGGGGCGGCCTGACGGGGGCGGGGAGGGCGGCGGGTGCGGACATGGCGGCGGAAACGGTGTCAAGATTGCAGTGGAAAAATTTGACCTGCGCCCGGAATACGGGTTAGCCTATATTTGTGCAAGCCAATTCCGTAATTTTTCAGACGCCCGGTTATGATGGCGGGGCCATGCCAGCCGGAAGACCATCCAAACACGACCGTTCGCCGTTCGGGGCGCGCCTCCATGCGGCCCGCCAACAGGCCGGCCTGTCACAACTGCAAATCTCCTACGCCCTGGGCATCACCCAGCCGAGCTATGCGGATTGGGAACGCCGGTCCGTCGCGCTCAAACCCGAATACCTGCCGAAACTCGCGGAGCTGCTGGGCGTTTCGGTGGATTACCTGGTGGGCAGGGAGTCCGCCAAGCGCCCGCCCTCCGCTCCGGCGGGCCGCGCACGCCAGGTATTCGACGCCGTGCTCAAACTGCCGCGCAAGCAACAGGCCAAGGTCGTCGAAATGGCCGAGGGCTTTCTGGCACTGCACGCCAAGGCAGGCTGATCCAATCGGAGCCCCGTTCCGACAAATTTAATGCGCCTATACCCGCTTCCGCCATCCGCCGAGGCCAGTCGGTTGACGGTCATTGTATCCGCACGTTCCGTCATTCTTGTGCAACCGCGATGCACCTGGGCGGCGCGGACATCCGCTATGTGCAGGAAATGCTCGGACACGCCCGCCTCGACACGACCCAGATTTACACCCACGTCAACATCAGGGATCTCGCCGACG
>JBILVS010000165.1:0-5613 GCA_044370335.1 Caulobacterales bacterium | reverse complement strand
TAAGAAGTTAAATCCCGAGAAAAAGGCGGGGGAGCGCTCACAACAGCGCCAGCCGCGCCCTCCTTCTCCGCCTCAGACGAGGGCGTAGCCACGGGCGTTGATGTAATTTCGCAGGTCCTGCATCCGCTGGGTCGGGTGGGGGTGGGTGGACAGCAGCGTCGGCGGGCGAGAGCCCGTGTTGCGCTCGTTCATACGCTGCCAGAAGGCGAGTGACTCCCGCACGTCGTAGCCTGCCCGGTACATATAATCGATGCCAAGCCGGTCAGCCTCGCTTTCCTGCAGGCGCGAAAAAGGCAGCAACAAACCCACCGTCGCGCCCAGACCCAAAGCGCCGAGGGCAATGCTGCGGGTCTGCGGGTCCATGTCGCCGGTGCCGATTTGGGCGCCGATCATCAGACCTTGCGCGGCCATGCCTTGGCTAAAGCGTTCTGCGGCGTGCCGCCCGGTGACGTGACCCACCTCGTGGCCCACCACCGTCGCCACGTGATCGTCCCGGTCGGAGATTTCCATGAGCCCGCGATAGAAGCCGACCTTGCCTCCCGGCAAAACGAAGGCGTTCAGCTCATCGCTGTCAAACACGACGAACTCCCAGGGATCGTTTGGGCGATTGGCGGCCAGCGCGATTTGTTGGCCGATATTGGCCAGCCGGGCCTGCGCCCGCGGGTTTCGCCACGCAGGCGTGGTCTGCCGCAGCTCTTCCCATGACTGAAGCGCCATCGACGCCATCATCTGGTCTGAAGCTAGGCCCGTGAACTGCGACCGGCCGGTCTCGGGGTTCGTGGCGCAGGACGAGGTCAGCAACACAAGGCTGCCCGTGGCCATTGCGCGGATCAAGTCACGGCGATCGAGCTTATCGACATTGACCAGCGTCCCTTGCTGGGTCTGGCCCAACACCGCATCGCCGCCCGCGGCTTCCACCCTGATCGCATGGTGTTCGCACATGACCCGTTCTCCCTCGTTCCGGCCCCGGCGGCTATTGCCCCTTTTCCAGCCTATCAGCCCTGAAAGCCTTGCGCCAAGTCAAGAGACGTTGCGGCGAATGGGCCAACGCGCCACTCAACGCCGCGGCGCCTGAAGCCAGGCTGAACGCGGTGTTTTTTTTCCGTTCAGCCGTCCCGCGCCAGAACATAGGCTTTGCTGACGGCTTATGGAGTCTCGTCATGGCGATCGCTGCCGGCCCAAATGCCCCTGTGAGATCTATAATCGGCCGCCTTGGTTTGGTGGTGGCGGCCGTTACCGCCTTGCTCGCTGGTCCCGCCGCCGCCCAGACCTATGGCGTGGGCGCTGCGCTGGAGCTTTTTGAAGGCCGCAATTACACCGGGCGCAGCGTTTTGTTCACCGCCGACGACCACAACCTTATGAATCAGCGCTTCAACGACGCAGCCATGAGCGCCAGGCTCCTCAGCGGTCAGCCCTGGGAGGTTTGCGTCGATGCCGAGTACCGCGGCGGCTGCGTGCGGTTGGAACGCGACGAGCCCGACCTGCGCCGCATCGGCATGAACCACGCCATCAGCTCGGTCCGTCGCGTCGGCTGGAGCGACGGCGGCGGCTGGGGCGGCCAACCACCCCATGGCGGTTATGCGGGCCTGACGCTCTTCAGCCAGACCAATCTGCGCGGTCAGCGGTTCGAGCTTTCCGACGCCACCCCGAACTTCAGCTCGCTGGGCTTCAACGACACAGCCCAATCCCTGGTCGCCCGCGGCCGCTGGCTTGTGTGCGTCGACGCCAGCTACGCCGGATGGTGCGAGGAGGTCGAAGACGATGTCTGGGATCTGAACGCCATCGGGATGTCGCGCCGCATCAGCTCCGCTCGGCCGCTGAACGATTGGGGCGGGCACACGCCCTACCCGCCTTACGGCGGCGGCTACGGTCAAAGCCTCCGGGGCCAAACGAGCGCGTTCTACCCGAACCCATATTTCGACGGCCGCCCTGCCCCCGCCTGCCTAAGCGGTTCGGTGACGAACGCCTGCGCTCAGCGCTCCGCAGACGCCTTCTGCCGCAGCGAGGGCTATGCCGGAGCCCGGTACTTTGTGACCGACGGTCGTGGACGCAACGCCGCCCTGCTCGACGTGCTTTGCGTCAGTTGATCGGGTGGACAGGCGCGCGGGAGGCCGCTATAAGCGCCGGCTGTCGCGCAGGCTTATCCAAGGCCGCACGGCGCCTGGGTAGCTCAGTTGGTAGAGCAGCGGATTGAAAATCCGCGTGTCGCTGGTTCGATTCCGGCCCCAGGCACCATCACGCCCTCCAGAGACTTCCGTTAACGTTAAAACGCCTTTGCTTTTCAACGGTTGTCGTCCAGCGACGTCCAGGGCCGATCGTTCACAGTGACAGCTTTTGACGGCACATTGACGGCACACTGTGGATGGATTTTGGAACAGTGCCGTCACATCTGACTGATCTCGCCGTTCGGGCTGCCAAGCCCAGCCCAACACGGTCCAAGCTCAATGACGGTTTCGGGCTGTATCTGCTGGAGATGCCCGGCGACAGCAAGCACTGGAGATTTGACTACCGCTTTGCCGGCGCGCGACGCACCCTGACCATCGGCCCCTATACGCTTTTTGGGCTTCAGCAAGCTCGGGAGGAGCGCGACAAGGCACGCTTGCTTCTCCGCGAGGGCGCCGACCCGGCGGAGCTGCGAAAGCTTGGGTAACGGTCGATACCACGGTGGCCACCAAGGCTGTGGCCCATCCCACCGAAAGCCATCTGATGGTCCGGGCCATCGAGCATCTGAACCGGGCCGCAGAGGATGCAGGCTTGCGCGTGCGCCAGTCATACCAGCTGGTCACCCGGCATGCAAAGCGCGAAGCTGCCCGGCTGATGCATGGCCGCGGCCACAGGCAGGCCATAGCCCATCTGCGCTATATCGGCACCGCATTGCCTCATCCAAAATGTTACCAAGGATTATCCGCCGATAGGTGTGGCGGCGTTAGCGAATCGGATCTCTGGCGCGGATGGCGGGCGGGATCAGCATGGGCGCGCGGCGCGAGATCGTAGCAGCGGTGGCGGAGCGGTATGCTCTGGCGGGGCGGCGCGAAAAGGGTCGAATACTCGATGAGCTGCCGGCAGTGACAGGGTGGCATCGCAAGCATGCCGTCCGGGCGCTGTCCGCAAGTCGGTCGTTGCGATCGGAAGAGGCCGCGGCGTCAGGCGATCGGCCGGCCAGTGATGAAGCGCCAGCCGCCATAGCCCCGTCCGGCAAGCGTCAGCGCAAGTATGACGCCATCCGTGATGCTCTGATTGCCTTGTGGGAAGCGTCTGATCGCATTTGCGGCAAGCGGCTCAAGGTGATGATCGCATCATTGCTGCCGGCGCTGGAACGGCACGGTCGCTTGACGCTGAGCGACGCCCATCGGCGCGCATCTGGCGGACCTTTTCAGCGGACACGCCAAGCCACATCTGGGGCACAACCCGCTCGGCGGGCTTGCGATCGTCGCCTTATTGCTCCTGCCCTTGTTGGTGATCTTCACCGGGGTTCAGCTCTACCAGGGCGGCGGCGAAGAGGATCTGCACGAGGCGATCGCCCCCACACGCTGCTGGCGCTGATCGTCGTTCACATCATGGCGGTCATTGAGGCGTTCGCACAGGACGGCTTGCGGGTTCTGGGTGTCGCCCGCGCGCGCGTGGGCGCCGGGAACTTGCCCGCGCTGCGATAGCCCATGACGCGGTGTCGCCCGCGCGCGCGTGGGCGCCGGGTTTCCGGACGATCCTATCGACGCGCAGTTCGAGTTCATGGGGCTGGTCGGCTTTCTCGATCCACTCCGCGCGGATGTCGCAGCCGCCCTGCGGGAGGCGAAGGACGCCGGTATCGGCGTCATGATGATCACTGGCGATCACCCCGCAACGGCGCGGGCCATCGCGACCGCCGCAGGCATTGATACGTCCCACGGCGTGCTGCTCGGCGCGGACATCGCATCGCTCCCGTTTCCGACGTTGCGGGAGCAACTTCGGCACGGTCGCGTCTTTGCGCGCGTCGCGCCCGAGCAGAAGCTCTTGCTCGTTGAGGCCCTGAAGGCCAACAGCGAAGGGGTGGCGATGACAGGCGACGGCGTCAACGACGCGCCTGCGCTCGAAGCCGCCCATATCGGGATCGCCATGGAGAAGAAGGGAACCGATGTCGCGCGCGAGGCGGCGGACCTTGTCCTCCTTGACGACGGGTTCGCCTCAATCGTCGGCGGCGTTCGCTTGGGGCGGCGCATCTTTGTCAACCTGCGCAAGGCGCTTACCTACGTCACCGCCATTCACGTTCCGATTGCCGGGCTAGCGGACGTCCCCATCGTGCTTGGTCTGCCGCAGTTACTCTTCCCAATGCATATGGTTCTTCTGGAACTGGCGATCGATCCGATCTGCGCGCTCGCATTCGAGGGCCAGCGGAGCGCAAAGTCGGCGATGCAGCGCCCGCCTAGGCCGGCGGACGAGCCGTTGTTCGGGCCGCGACAGCTGAAAATGGCGTTGATGCAGGGCGCCGGCGTCCTTATGGGCGTGCTTGGCTTGTACGTCTGGGCGCTCGAGGCGATGAGCGAAGATGAGGCCCGCGGGCTTGCGTTTGTCACGCTTGTCCTCGCCAATCTCACCCTTGCGCTGACCGACGCCGTGGGTCGCGAGGGTCGCTTTCTTGATCCCCATCGCAAGGGCTATTGGGTGCTTTCCGGGGCGCTGGTCACGATGCTGGCATTGGTCCTGAGTGTTTCTGACCTCGCAGCGATTTTCCGGATTGCGCCGCCGTCGCCCCTGTACCTTTTTCGAGCGGGTTAGGACATCCTACCCGCCTCGGGCCGGCTGATCGAGAGCAGCCTTTCGCCCCCTGCGTCTTCGAGCGCCTGGGGGGGACATGCGCCTCGGTTGGTCGGCTGCGTTGCACGCCCAGTGGGGAGTTGCGCCGGGTTCGCCCGAGCGCCTGTACAGGGAATGGCGAAGCACCGCAGCGCCCCCCACCTGACGCTCGCGTTCATCGTGGCCATTGGCACCGGCGGTTGGTCTTGGACATTGGCGCGAATGATGGCGCATCGCGAGACCGTAGCAGCACGCAATCTTAGTGGAGCGCGATGATTGCCAGACCAAAAGCACAACCGACGGCCCATCCAATAAAGCTTTCACAGTGCTGACTTCGACGTCCACTGATCTCCCCAAATGCGACCATACCGCTCAAGAACGCTATGGCCGGTTTGATGGGGTGGACGCCCAGCCACGGTGTTTAACGGCAAATTGACGGTATCGCCACAAGCGCGGAGGAAGCCGTGCCGTCAAATCTGACTGCATACCGAGATGACGCCCCCTTGGAGTGATGTGGCGGCAAACCAACACACCTTCTTTCAGGCCGCCAACCTGCAGTACGACCATATTCTTCCGCACGCCCGAGATAGTGCAAGCACTCTGGAAAACATGGTGGTGACCTGTGCGGTGTGTAACTATGGACGAATGTCCTTGACCCTTAGCTAATCTAAATTGCTCGATCCTCGGGACTTCCAATCTTACTGTTCAGAATGGGACGGCCTTATTGTGCTCACGGCAGCTTGACGCAGCCACGCCAAAAGAACCTACGCGGAACACGGTTCTGAAGAAGTACCTTGGCCTTCAGCCGCCGGAGGAGCATTTCGAGCGGCTGCGTCCCTACCG
>JBILVS010000192.1:0-4450 GCA_044370335.1 Caulobacterales bacterium | reverse complement strand
CGCCAGATGAACGCCTTGCAGCGCGGTCGGAGAGAAGCGCGCCTCTCGTCGCCGAGCTCCATGCGTGGATGCTAAGGCAGCGTGAGGGCCTCAGTCGGCATCACGATCTCACCAAGGCGATCGCGTACATGCTCAACCAATGGGAAGCCTTCACACGCTTCCTCACAGACGGGCGGATCTGTCTTTCAAACAATGCTGCTGAGCGCGCCCTGCGCGGAATAGCCCTGGGAAGAAAATCCTGGCTCTTCTGCGGATCTGATCGGGGCGGTCAGCGGGCCGCGGCCATGTACAGTCTGATCGTCACGGCAAAGCTCAATGATGTCGACCCGCACGCTTGGCTCGCCGATGTCCTGCGACGGATCGCAGGACACCCGGCACAGCGGGTGCACGAGTTACTGCCGTGGGCGTGGAAAGCGCAGCTGAACGTCAAAGCCGCAGCCTGACCGCGGCGCTCACCGTAGGCTTACTCTGAACTCGACGCTGTTCAGACTTCCCCCATCCGCCCACCAACCAGCCTTGGGGGCCGCCATAACTCACTCCTCTGTTCGTTTTTTCCCGTCGACCATCGCGCGAACGAGGTTCTCCCGGTGGGCGATGGAGGCCGCCGCGACGCCGACCACATGCAGCAGCGCCAAAGCCAAGACCAGGTTGGCCAGCGCTTCATGGATCTCTTCCCAAGGACTTTCCTCTTCCTCGCCGGCTCGGCCGCTTTCGTACACCTCATCGGCGTCCTGAGAGATCAAAGGCGCAAGAAGCGCAGGCGGCGCGACACGGTTTTCCATGGCAAGCCCGGTCATGACGGTCCCGGACAAGGCGATGAGTAAAGCGAGCACCATCCAGCCGCCAGCGGGCGAATGGCCCACATGGCGCTGCGCCTTGCCGCGAATGAGGTCGATCACATAGCGGGCCGCTGCGATCGGCGACTGCAGGAAGCCCTCGAAGCGTGCATTGGGGGGTCCCGCAATGCCCCAAACGATCCGCCACACGACATAGGCCGCGATGACATAACCCGCCGCCTGGTGCAGCAGCTCCGGCTCGCCCCGGGTGATGAGCGCCGTCGCCACCGCCGCCAACAGCACCCAGTGGCCAACGCGAATGAGCGGGTCCCAGACCGTCGTCCAACCCGCTTTGCGGGGAGTGTCGGCGTCAGTCATCGTTGCGCCCCCGGCTGCTCTCGCCGAAGCGGTCATCGATTTCCTGCTTTACGACGGCGCCGGTCGCTGCATCGAGATAGGTCTCAACCCGCCGCCCCTGCGCATCCAGATGGACTATTTCAATGCGGCCATGCTCGCGTTCGATTTCGATGGGATTGACGATGCCAAGGCTCGCCAGCGCTTCCGGGCTCGGGAGATAGCCAGCGCCGGCAAAGGTCTGCGCGGAGGCGGTTTGAGCGGCCGGGGGCGTCGGCGCCTGGACCTGGACATCGGCCGGCGCGGCGCTTGTTTGCGGGGCAGCGCTTGTTGGAGAGGCGGCGGGCGGACCTCCCAACGCCCCCGCAGCGGCGACAAAGCCCAGAACGACGATGCCGCCGGCGACGGCCGCGACTGCCAAACGCAACGGAGAGACGCTTGCCATGTTGAACTCCATCATTGACCGGGGCGATCCATTCGCCCTGTCGTGGTGCAGTTCTGCGCGCCCTTGCCTGACACCCCGGCGCCGCCGATCGTCAGCGTTGCGTCAGGTGGTTTGGCGTTGGTTGGAAGAAATGCGCTTGAAACGCCTCATGGTCTTTGCCGCTCTGGCCGCCAGCCTCGGCGGTTGCGAGCGTCAGCGGGCGGTCGACCCCATCGCTGCGCCGAGCGCTGCCCCCACGACGCAGGCTGGGGCGCCCGATCGGCTGCCGTTTGGGGCCATTCGAGACGCCGCTTTGGCGACCGCGCCCGGCGACATCCTTGAGGTGGACCTGGACGAGAAAGACGGCCGGCCGGTCTATGAGTTCAAAATCTTGTCGGCGACCGGACGGGTCTTGGAGGTGGAGGTCGATGCGGTGACCGGCGCCATTTTGAAGCTGGAGCAGGACTGATGCGGGCGCTTTTGGTGGAAGACGATCCCCTGATCCAGGCAGCGGTGGCGACCGCGCTGGAGGCTTCCGGCTTTCGCGTCGAGCGGAGCGGCGACGGGGAAGAGGCCTGGCGGCTTGGGGCAGACGAGGCCTTCGATGTGGTTGTGTTGGATCTGGGCCTGCCCCGCATGGATGGGTTGACCCTCCTGAAGCGCTGGCGGGCTGAGGGGATCCATACGCCGGTCATCGTCCTGTCCGCCCGCGGTTCATGGGCGGAGAAGGTTGAAGGCATCGAAGCCGGCGCCGACGATTATCTCGCGAAACCGTTTGAGCTGGCCGAGCTGATCGCCCGGGTCCGGGGCCTCATCCGCCGAGCGAATGGGCGGGCTGAGCCGATCATAAATCTGGGCCGCCTGACGCTGGACGTCTTTCGGGCGCGGGCGTTTCTCGATGGGGCGCCGCTCAAGCTGTCGGCGCTGGAACATCGCTTTCTCGATATCCTGGCCCATGCCGATGGCCGACCGGTGTCGGCGGGCGAGATCGCCGAACGCCTGCACGGCGCCGACGCTTTGGACGCAAACGCAGTGGAGGCGTTGGTGGCCCGACTTCGCAAAAAGATCGGCCCAGGCGTCGTCGAGACCCGGCGGGGCCTGGGTTATGCTTTGGCCAAGGCGAACGAATGACCCGCAAGTCTCTGCGTCTGCGCTTGGCGGTGACCGCGGCGATGGCCATCGGCCTTGCGCTCGCCATCGCGTGGGCGGGCTTGTCGCTTCTGTTTGAACGCCATCTTGAACGCCAGGCGCAGGCAGACCTTGAACGGCTCGGCGGGGTCTTGGCGGCAGGCGTCGGCTTTGACGCCGCCGGCGCCCCTCTCTTGTCCGGGGAGCCCAGCGACCCCCGCTTCCAAACGCCTGGCAGCGGTCTCTATTGGCGGCTGAGCTCCCCCGCGGGGACCCTCGCCTCCCGGTCTTTGTGGGACGGCGCATTACCCTCAGAGGCCGCCCGGAGCGACATCTGGACCGCCGCGATCGGCCAAGGCCCCTTCGAGGATGAAGTGATGCAGGTGGCGCGTCTGATCCGTCCGACGGCGGAGGGCGCCCCGGTGCTTGTCCAAGTCGCCGCCGATCACGCTTCGCTGGATGCAGCGCAGGCCGCCTTCGCCGGAGAGCTGGCATTGTCCCTGACGGTCTTGTGGGCCGTGCTCCTGGCGGCGGCAGGGGCGCAGACTTTTTGGGGGCTGCAACCCCTTGCCGAGGTCAGACAAGCGCTGCAGGCGTTGAAGGCTGATCCTGCGGCCCGCCTCGACGCGGACCGGTTTCCCGCCGAGGTCGCTCCCTTGGCCGAACAGATCAACACCCTCGCCTCCGCTCGGGCCGCCGATATGGCGCGCGCCCGTTCTCGGGCTCAGGACCTCGCGCACGCGCTGAAGACACCGCTCACCGCTCTGAAGCTCCAAATCGCGGATGTTCCCGCCGCGAAGCGCGCTGAATTTGAACGAAGCGTCGCGCTCTTGCAGCAAGCCATCGGGGCGGAATTGGCCGCCAACGCCAGTCCTGCCGGGGCCGGCGCTGCAACCGCGATCAAACCGCTGATCGACCGGTTGATCGCGGTGATCGGCCGCGCGCACGCTGATCGCGGACTGAACATCGCCAACGCCTGCGACCCATCGCATCAAGCGCCCATGGTGCAGGATGGGGCCCTTGAGCTCTTTGGCGCCTTGATCGACAACGCCGCCAAGCACGCCGAAACGAAGGTGCGCATCTCATCGGCGGCGGTGGATGGAAAGCTTGTGATCGCGGTCGACGATGACGGTCCGGGCATTCCGGAGGATCAGATCGCGTTGGCCTTGCAACGGGGCGGCCGCCTCGACCAACGCACCGGAGGCCATGGCCTGGGCCTTGCGATTGCCTCAGACCTCGCGGTCAGCGCCGGCGGGGTTCTTGAACTGACGACGAGCCCACTCAATGGATTGTGTGCGAGAGTGTCTTGGCCCTTGGGGCAAGATCACGGGATACGACCATGACTCGTCTGAAAGCCCATCTTGAAAGCCACGCGGTCGATCGGATCGGATGGCTGCGCGCAGCGGTCCTTGGCGCGAATGACGGCCTTGTCTCCACCGCCAGCTTGATCGTCGGCGTCGCCGCCGCATCACAAGACAAGGGGGCTGTGTTGGTGGCGGGATCAGCCGCGCTTGTGGCGGGCGCGATGTCGATGGCGGCTGGAGAATATGTGTCGGTGTCTTCGCAGGCGGACGCTGAAAAGGCTGATCTCATCCGGGAACGGAGAGAATTGGCTGAAGAGCCGGCCTCTGAACTGGAAGAGCTTACCACGATTTATGTCCGGCGCGGCTTGGACCCCAATCTTGCCCGGCAAGTCGCCGAACAACTGACGGCGAAGGACGCCCTCGCCGCTCATGCCCGCGACGAGTTGCATATCACCGACATGACG
>JBILVS010000164.1:0-5663 GCA_044370335.1 Caulobacterales bacterium | reverse complement strand
CGAGACGAACCTTCTGCATCCCGGACCCACTCCCAGACATTGCCGTGAACATCATAGAGCCCAAACCCATTGGGCCGGAACGACCCTACGGGACGTGAGCCATTGCCGGTGCAATCCCTAAAGTTTGCGCCATTGCGCGCGTTCTGATCGCAAACGGGCGGATCGTCGCCCCAGGAGTACTCCGTCGTGGTCCCCGCCCGCGCGGCGATCTCCCATTCGGCGGAGGTCAGCAAGCGATAGCGCCGACCTGTGCGCTGGCTGAGCCATTGCACATAGGCTTGCGCGTCGTCCCAGCTGACATCGATCACCGGTCGTCGACCGCGGCCCCAGCCTCTATCGGACGGCCTGTACCCATTGCAGCCGCCGTCGGCGACGCGAGCCAAACCGGCGGCGCGGGCGGCGGCGCGCACCCAAGCTTGGGGTCCCCATCGTCCAAGCACGATGGGGTGGGCGGGCTGAAGCGGAGCGGAAGACGGCGCAGCCGTTGCGCGACACCGCCCGCGCCGTCCGGATCGCGGCGTGGATCGGGGCGGAGGGCATGGGCCGTGCAGACATTTGAACGGAGAGAACGGCGCGGTGCGGAAAGGGGGAAATATCGCCCATCAACGACATTTAGGCCCGTCGCGAATGCGTTTGATAGGCGCGCATTCCGAGGCAAAGCCACTCGTTCAAGAGGCCCTTGATCGCCGCCGCTTCACTTTGTCCGCCATCATCGGCTAACCTTGCTCTCCTGTGGGAGGCGCGGCGATGGCGGGATTGTTGGAAACGGTTGGTCGTTGGGTGTTGGATTGGGCGGCGGCACTCGGCACGCCGGCCATCCCAATCGCGGCCGATGCTTTAGGCGCCGCCCTGGTCGGCGGAGGCGGAGCGCTCGCGTTTGGACTGGTCGTATGGGCCACTTACGCAGCCGGGGGTGAAAAACGCGCCTTCAAGAAGGCCTTTGGGCCGTTCTGGACCACCTTCAAGATGGCCATTACCAACCCTCGGAAAGGCGCAGAGGTTGGTTTTGAACAAGCGCAACGCGTGGCTCAAGATTTGTTTGGCCAGCCGACGGGCGGACCGACCGCCAAAATCCAGGCCGCCCTCGAGGACGCGATGTGGATAGCCGCGCGCAAGGAACGCAAAGGCTCTTCCAAGCAGCGGCGCACGCAGATTGATGGCGCTTTAGTCAAAGCCGCATCGGCCGCTCTGCCTATCAGCGAATTGGCGCATCTTTATCCCGATGAAGCCGCGATCACTACGGAGTTTCTGCGGGCTGCTGAGGCGGAACTACCGGATCGCGGGGATTTCCTGATCGTCCGTGACGTGTTGGCTGCGGTTTATCCGGCGCTTCTGAAACATGACGATGTTCTCAATCGGCTGGTCCCGGCGCTGACCGCAGCCGGCCGCGACGCCGCTAAGCGCGCAGAAGAGGCCGCAAACGCGGCGCGTGCGGCTGCAGACGACGCCAGAACCAAAACGCAAAAAATCATCGCTTGGCTGCCGGGCTTTCATCCCACCGGCCTCACCAAACTGGAGCCTGACGCCATGGCTCGCCTCACCCATAACCGCCCGACCGCCTTGCTCGTCGCCGATTTCGGCGTGATCCCCTACGACGACAGCCGCGGGCTGTTGGGAAAGGTTGGCGACGCCAAGCCTGAAACCCTCTTGGGCTGGGCGACCGCCGGGGGCGGAGTGGAAGCGCGGCTCTATGCGGCGGCAGGCGGCTACGGCAAGACCCGCCTGGCGCTGGAAGCAGTGGGGGCGCTGAACGCCACAGGGCAATGGAAAGCAGGCCTGCTCAATCGCAATGGCCTCGCCGAGGCGTTGGCCAAGTCGCCACAGGGCGGGCCTTCTCCTTTCGAGGCGGAATTGCGCGCGCGCGGCGACAAGGGGCTGTTCCTGGCCATTGATTACGCCGAGACCCGGATTGAGCAGTTGAGGTCTCTGGCCGAAGCGCTGGCGCAAGCTGGCCCTGGCGGCCCGGTGCGGGTGGTTCTGCTTGCGCGCGGCGATGGCTGGTGGGCGCCCTTCCTCGATAGCCTTCTTGAAAAGCAGAAAGCGTACTTTCAACGCCAGCCGATCGCGGCGATTGAGTCCGAGATCGCGCCGCCGCACCGCCCGGCCTTTTTTGCGGACGCCTGTGTGGCGTTTGAACAAAAGCTGCGCGCCGCGGATCCCAAGCTAGTCAACCCAAACTGGCAAACGGGCCCTGCGGACCTAGAGCGGTTCCTCAACCAGGGCAGCCCCTTGTTCCTCGCGTTCCAAGCTTTCCTGCATGTGCGCGGCGCCGCGCTGGATGTGAGCCCGTTGGCGGCGATGGCCGGGGAAGAGCGTGCGCATTTGAAGCGGGCCCTTGCAGGAGAAGATCGGCTTGTTCTGGCGGCGCAGCGTGCAGCGGCCTTGGTGACCTTGTGCCAGGGCTTAAGCGCGCAGCAACTGAAAGACGATGTGCTGACCAGGCTGACCGAGCTGGCGATTGCCCACGATCCCGCCTTCGTTGGCGATGACGCTAAGGCCCAAGTGCGCACGGCGGACGCCATTGGATCGGCGCTGACGACGCTGTATTAGTCTGGCCCCTGGCTGCAGCCGATCCTGCCCGACATCTTGGGCGAGCGGATCGTGGCGGAGGCGCTGACGCAATCGCCCGGCCTGCTTGGCGCCTATTTCGCCGCGCACGCCGAGGACGCCCGCGCGGCCTTCACCGTGCTGAACCGGATCAGCCGGCTGGGGCCGGACGGCGCGCCGGTGCATGATGCGACGGTTATGGAACCCACTCAATCGCAAGTGCAGGCCGCCCTCTCCGGCGGCGCCCTTGCCGCCCTTGCGGACGCCGCGGCCGCCGCGATGAACGCCGAACATGGCAATCTGCAGGTTCCGGTGCTTGCGGCGCTGAACGCCCTCAATGGCGCAGAGCAGGCGCAGGCGGCATTAGCCCTGACGCGCGCCGGCTATCGTCACCTCAATCCCAACGCAACGCCCGCCCGCCTTCGCGCCCTCTTCGGTGAGGCGGCGAAAAAAGCCGAGCCGCAAGCCGCAGCGCCCGCCCAAACCCAGGATGAGGCTATCGCGCTTCGGCGCCAACGTGCTGACGACGCCGACGCTCGGGCAACGCAGCTTTCCAATGCGGGTGATCGGCCAGGCGCGCTGGCGGCCGCGCAAGAGGCCGTCGCGCTCTATCGGGCCTTGGCCAAAGAGAACCCGCAAGCCTTCACGCCAGATCTGGCGCGCACACTCTCGTCATATGGAGATGTTCTCTTTGCCAGCGGGCGGGTCGATGAGTCGGTCGCTGCCTATAGTGAGTGTGCGACGCTGTTGAAGCCGTTTTTTGACGCCATGCCAGACGCGTTTGGCGGGCTGTTTCTGGCCAATTTGCGTGATCTGGTGAAAGCGCTTCAAGCTGCTGGCAAAGGCGAGGCCGACATTATTGCCGCATTGGAAGCGCTGGGCGTGGAGTTGGGCAGCGGTGGCGACCAGCCGCCGGAAGTCCAGCTTTTCCAAGCCTGGGCGCAGGCGCACGATGAGCGGCGCGGGGAGGATGCAAAGGCCGCTTACGCCGCGTTGATCGCCGCCCTCAACGCCGATCCCGCCAACCCGGCGCTCGATCCGATCCGCGATGCGATCGACGAAGCCTGCGCGCAGATGGGTAAGGCGTGGATGTATGGCGATGGGCCGACGCGGGGGTAGCGACGCGTGTCGGCGTCGCCATTCCTGTAACGGCAAGGGCTCGTTTTGGGAAAGGTGGGTTCTGCCAACCTTGCCTCTTTCGGGCGCCCGCCAGCCAACACCGATAGCCGGCATTCCCGGGCGGGATGACGCCCCAGCTTGCGGCCAGGGCGCCGCGTCGGTCAGGCAGTGGCCTCAGCGTCACCAGCCACTGCAGTCTTGCCGCGTTTGGCGCGAGGCGTGGCGGCAGCTTGATCGGCCTGCGCCTCCGCCTCCCGCGGCTTGGCCCGGGCGAGGACCTCGACATCGCCAAACGGGCCCACCATGAATTCGACGGTGTAGCGGGTGATCCCTTTGGCGTCGTCGTAGCTGGAGGGGCGGACTTGCCCGACGAGGCGCACGCGCGTTCCTTTCTGCACCTGCGATTCAATGCGCTCGACCTTCGGGCCGGGGAAGACGGCGACGCGGTGCCAGTAAGTCTTCTCGGCCCAGTCTCCGCTGTCGCGCTTCCAACGCTCGCTGGTCGCCACCGAAAGCACTGCGAGCTTCTTGCCGCCTTTGATCGCCTTGATCTCCACGCTGCCGACATTGCCGATGATTTCAAAAGACGCTTTGTCCATGGTCTTTGCTCCATACCCGGAGGCCCATCCCGCCGGGGTCGCGTTCGCGACGCCCGCCAAGATGCAGCCGGAAAGTCAGCGTGAGCGGCGGCTTGCAATGGCTTGGCGCGGCCTGCAGGCGCGCGGGCGCGCCGAAGCCACGGGCCGTTGCAAGCCGGACGACGGATGCTGTCTTAAGGCGCGAGAAGCGAGAACGCGCCGCGTGCGGGTGGGTGATGGGTGGAGCTTGGAGTACAAAGGCGCTGCAGTCTATGCGGCGAGGGTCGGCCGGCGATTTCCAGGGCTCGGGAACACAAGCGCAGCTTACGCGCGAAAGGCTGTCAAACCTGCCCAGCGCCACCGCAATCCCTGCCTTGGGGACGGTTGACCCCATGAACTGACATGCGCCCTGCCCGCAAAGCGGACAATCACCAGCTCAGGATCTCGCCTGGTTCGAACTCCGGTAAGCATCCGGTGAAGGACGCCTTGTAGCTGGGTCGCGTGTCGGCATGCTGCGCTCTTAAGTCCGTCCTTAAGAGCGCGTTTAGGTGCACCCCATGTCAGCATCAAAACCAAACCCCTCCGAGAGCGTGGACTGCCCACGACCGGATCAGATCCCCAGGCCGACCCGAGCATCTCCGAACGGCCACAGGCGGAGCCGCCTTTACAGCTGCCGTCCAGCCCCTTGTCGTATACGGTCGGTCCTCTTAAGCGTTCTTGGACACTGGCCGCATCTCGACGCCCCCCGCCTTGCCGGAGCGTAATGACGCGTATAGGCGGCTTGCCATGCTTGGAGGCGTTTTCGATGAGGTTGCCCAAAGCCCGGCGCAGGCTTGCGCCAGGCACGGCTGACGATGTCTTTGCTGATGGCGCCCCTGAATAGCGTAGAAAGCGCGCGTTTGACGCGGCGCGTATGCGTGCCGGATACATTAGGCAGAGGCGATGAGCACATCGATATCGCGCGTGCGGCGTTGATGCGCCCTCAAAGATTTGCTTTTCCATTCCCTTGTTGAGCTCTCCTCGATGAAAAGGCGCGTGCGGCGCGGCGATTTCCTCTTTTCCAAGCGTGATCGTGAGTTCGCGCGTGCGGTGGCCGTGGCGATAGCCGACGGGAGCGGCGTGCGCTTCATGGCCTGCGCGCGTGGCGGTCGCGGGCGAGGACTTGGCTCAGTTCCTCTTCAAGAATGGCCTTGATGAACCCGCGCCATTTGCTGCGCAGGCCCGCTTCCAACGGATCGAACCATTGCCGCCCGGACAAAAGGGGCACGCGCCTATCCTCGGCCTCAACGGCCGCAGGGGCACTGGGGCGTTTTCCGACCTTTTGGTATCGGCCGGAAACGTCGGAAAACGCCCCAGTGTTAATCCTTGACCACGTTGCGACGCTTTTGGCCGAGCCCGTATGGTCGCAACGTGGTTTAG
>JBILVS010000163.1:0-5690 GCA_044370335.1 Caulobacterales bacterium | reverse complement strand
CGCCGCCAACGGGCATCGCCATCGCCACCGGAGCAGCGGCGGACACGCCCCACTTGTCTTCCAGCATCTTGGACAGCTCGGCCGCCTCGATGACGGTCAGCGCGGAGAGGTCTTCAACGATTTTTTCGAGTTTCGACATGTGTGCACCCCAGAGAGCGAATTGATGTGTTGCAACTTCAAACGGCCATGACGGATCAGGCGGCTTCGTCCTTCTTGGCGTAGGCGCTCAAGACGCGAGCCAATTGGCCTGCCGGCGCCTGCAGCACGCCCGCGACCTTGGTGGCCGGGGCCTGGATGAGGCCGATCAACTTGCCGCGCAGCTCGTCCAACGAAGGCAGGGTGGCCAGGGCCTCCACGCCTTTTTGGTCGAGCACGGTTTCCCCCATCAGCCCACCAACCAGGACGTACTTGTCCTTTTCTTTGGCGTACTGGACAGCAACCTTGGTCGCCGCCACGGGGTCAGCGGAATAGGCAATGGCCACGGGGCCCTTGAACATGTCCGCCGCGGCCGCGCCCGGCGTTCCGTCCAGAGCAAGCTTGGCGAGGCGATTTTTGATCACCTTCAAGCTCGCGCCGGCATCCCGCAGGCGGCCACGCAGCACCGTCATGTCCGCAACAGTCAGACCGGAGTAGTGGCTGACGACCACCACGCCGGAGGCGGCGAAAATCCCTTTCAGGTCTTCCACTGCTTCGGCTTTTTCAGCGCGATCCATTGCGGTCTCCCATTCGCACGCCTGGCCCATTCCAGGCGGTGCGGACGTTACACGCCGGTCCCCAGCGCACACGCCGCAACGAGGGGCGCCGCTCGACGGCCCCGATCCGGCATCTGCGCCAAGCTCAGCGCGACGCCTGTCCCAGGGGCCGAGCGCCGAAGGCCTGAAACCGCCGCTTGCGCGTCGGGCTGGGTCCATCGAAACTCCCTCCCTGTCTCATGCGGGCTCAACGGATTAAGCCTCACCGGCGGAAGGACAAGCCTATGCCGCTGGGAGGCGCCAGCACTCTCGGACAGGACGACTCATCCCTTAACGAACGAGCCGAGCCGCGCTATATGCACAGTTTGTTGCACCGCCGCAAGGGGCCACGCACAGAATTCTGCGTTTGGCAAGAGGCGCCCTCGCCGCCCTTGAGCCGCAGCGCCAAACCGCCAGACGCAAAAGCCCCGGACCTGGGAGGCCCGGGGCTTTGTTTGTGGGTGTTGTCGTCGGATTAGGTAGACGACATCCCCGATACGGTCGAGGCCGCATCGACCCGCACGCCCGGGCCCATGGTCGAGCTGATGGCGACTTTTTTCACAAAGGTGCCCTTCGCGCCCGTGGGCCGCGCCTTCACCACCGCGTCAATGAATGCGCGGAGGTTCTGGGTCAGCGCCTCTTCGGAGAAGCTCGCCTTGCCGACGCCCGCATGCACGATCCCGGCCTTCTCCGCCCGGAACTCGACCGCACCGCCCTTGGAGTCCTTCACCGCCTTGGTGACGTCCATGGTGACTGTGCCGACCTTCGGGTTCGGCATCAGGCCACGCGGGCCAAGCACCTTTCCGAGACGACCAACGAGGGTCATCATGTCCGGCGTCGCGATCAGGCGATCAAACTCGATCTTGCCGCTGTTGATGGTTTCAAACAGGTCGTCAGCGCCGACAATGTCTGCGCCCGCGGCTTTGGCCTCATCGGCCTTTGGCCCTTTGGCGAACACAGCCACCCGCAGCGTCTTGCCTGTGCCATTTGGCAGCGAGCACACACCCCGGACCTGCTGATCCGGATATTTCGGGTCCACGCCCAGGTTCATCGAGATCTCAATCGTCTCGTCGAACTTCGCGCTCGCTCGCTCTTTGATCATCTTCACCGCTTCATCGAGGGTGTAGAGCTTGCGGCTATCAATGCCGGCATGGGACTTCGCCATGCGCTTGGTGGTTTTCACCCCGTTCAAGGTCGCCATGGGTTAGCCCTCCACCGTCAGGCCCATGGAACGGGCGGTCCCGGCGATCTGCTGCGCGCCGGCTTCGATGTCGTTCCAGTTCATATCCTTCGCCTTGGCTTTGGCGATCTCGCGGCACTGATCCATCGTGACCTTGCCGACGGTGTTGCGGCCCGGGAGCTTGGAGCCCGAGCCCGGCTTCTTGCCAGGCTTCAGACCCGCGGCCTTCTTGAGCAGGAAGCTCGCCGGCGGGGTCTTGATCTCAAAGGTGAAGGACTTGTCCTGGTAATAGGTGATGACCACGGGGCACGGGTCGCCCTTGGTCATTTCCTGGGTCCGGGCGTTGAAGCCCTTGCAGAATTCCATGATGTTTAGGCCGCGCTGACCTAGAGCAGGGCCGATCGGCGGCGAGGGGTTAGCGGCGCCCGCTGGCACCTGGAGCTTGATCTGCCCCATCACTTTCTTAGCCATGAGATCCTCATGATTGGCTTGGGCGCCATCTTTAGAACGACGCCCCGTTGAGGGTCCGTGGTGCGGTCAGGCTGGACTTTGCCCTCTCCTCCCACGGGGTGTGTTCCGCCGGCCCTGGAGCCGTTGGACGCGGGGGCGTATACAGGAGCCAATGGGTAAAGCCAAGTGGAAATGGGTCAACGAACAGAGCCGCCCATCCCTAGATGGGGCTGCTGGTGCCTCGCCATTATCACGTTTGTCGCCTCGATCGGGGGCCGCTTTTGGCATATATGACTTGGGAAGCGGGACCGGCCCGCTGGTGGGAGGCCTGGACGAAACAACCGACCGCCGAAAAGTTCGCCCAAGCGACAGCGGTCTTGGCGGCGGGTCTGGCGGCAGTCCTGATATGGGTTTGGCTTCGCAAGCAACTCTGGTCTCTGCGAGACGATAATCCCAAAGCCCCCTAAAGCCCGCTCGTCTCCACCGTCAGCCCCAAGGTCGGACTCGTTACCGGCTGACCGAAGGGGACCTCCGCCCGAGTCTGATACCCCTCCGGCCCTGGGTTATGGTGAACATGCATCAACCGGCCCTGCACGTCAGCGACCCAGTACTCCGCAACCCCGGCCGCCGCGTACTCCCGCATCTTGTCGCCAAGATCGTCCTGCAGCGATTGGCTCGCCACCTCGATCGCCAACTTGACTGCCGCCTTCGGCAGAGGCCCGTCGTGGTCCGGAGCGACAGGCGTCGGGTCCCAAATCACAATATCGGTGATCGGCACGAAGGCTTGATCAAGATTGGCGGAGAGCTCCATGTTTAGCCGCAGGCCTGAGCCACAAGCTGTGAGAGCCTCTTTCAACGCAAACAGCAGGGCTGTGGCGACGTCAGAATGCTTTAGGTGAATGGGACTCATCAGCGTCATCATCCCCTGACGCAGCTCCACCCGTCCCACAGTCGCGAACGCGCCTTTGCGCGCCATGTCCTCAAACTGGCGGGCGGTGATCTTGAGGGGATTGCCGACGACCCCGTTCATAGCAAAACGCTAGCACAAAGGCCGCCCTTTGGGCAGGCTCGCTCTTAGCGGATCTTCTCCACCTGGGCGAACTCGAGGTCCACCGGCGTCGGCCGGCCGAAGATCGCCACCGACACCTTCAAGCGGTTGGTGTCGTCGTCGACCTCTTCCACGCTGCCTTCAAAGGACTGGAACGGCCCGTCCGTCACCCGAACCCGCTCGCCGATCTCGAACGAAATCAGCTGCCGCGGCCGCGCCGCCGCCGCCTGCTCCACTTCGCCCAGAAGCCGCTGCACGTCCTTTTCCGGGATCGGCATCGGCTTGTTCTGGGTGCCGAGGAAGCCCGTCACCTTCGGGGTGTTCTTCACCAGGTGATAGGCGTCGTCGGTCATGTCCATCTTCACGAGGACATAGCCCGGGAAGTGCCGCTGTTCCTTGATGCGCTTCTTGTTGCGCACGACCTCCACCACCTCTTCGGTGGGGACGCGGATGTCCTCAAACTTCTCCGCTAGACCCTGGCGCTCGGCTTGGTCGCGGATGGCGTCAGCCACCTTCTTCTCAAAATTCGAATACGCGTGAACGATGTACCAGCGGGCGGCCACGGGCCTTCTCCTGCGCTTAGGCGTGAATTCAGAGTTGCAGAACGAAGTCGACGATGGCGCCCAGAATCAGGTCCACCACCCAAAAGAAAATCGCCGCCACGATCGCCAGGACGACCACCATGATGGTTGACGCCGTCACTTCCTGACGCGTGGCCCAGGTGACTTTCCGGCCCTCCGCCCGCACCTCCCGGAAGAAGGTGACCGGCCCGGTGCGCTTCTTCGGCTCGGTCGGTTCGCGTTCGGCAGTGTCGGTGGTCATCTCGTCCCTTTCGCGCAAGGCCCGCAACCGGCCGACCCTGGTCTCTCGCTCTGTGCTTCCCGAACCCCGGACCCTGACGATCCGGTGGCAGGAGTGGAGGGACTCGAACCCCCGACCCTCGGTTTTGGAGACCGATGCTCTACCAGCTGAGCTACACTCCTACGCCGGTCCGGACGGCGACCGCCCCCGAGTAATGATCCCGGAAGAAGCCGCTCTTGGACCCGCGCCACTTTGATCCCCGACATGGGGAGCGGCGCGGTTCGGCGGAAGGGGGTCTGTATGCCGTATCGCGGCGGCGCCCGCAAGGCTCGATGGCGGGGATCGGCGCCACAGTCCGGCGGGCAGGCCGGTGAATCGCTCAGGGCGCGGGCGCAGGGCCGAGCGGCCCCACCCGCACTTCCCCCGAACCCGCGATCCGCTGTTCGACCGCGCCTTCCACCGCCGCGACCTCGATGAGGCCGGAGCCGGCGATGGCTGCGCTCACTTCTTCCGCCGCGCCGTTGAACCGGACATGGCCGTTGCCGGCAATGGCGACGCGGAGGTCCTCGGCATGGCCGCTGCCGAGATCGACATAGCCGTCGCCCTGAATCGCCACCCGCACAGGGCCATTCACCGCCCCGACCCCTGTCCGCCCGGAGCCTGCGATCGCCACGTCCAGGTCCCGCTGCACCGGGCCGAGATCGACTTCTCCGTCGCCCGCGATGGCGACGCGCGCCCGGGCCGACGGCCCCGCCGCGGCGCTGGCCCCGCCCGCAAGACGCAGCTCAAGCAGGTCCGCCACCGGGCCGAATTCCCCACGGCTGCAGCCCGCGAGCGCCACCCGCGCCGCGGCAGCCGGGCCGCTCGACACTGCAAGCGAGCCTTCCCCTGCGAACACGAGGCTTTCCGGGGTTCGGACATAGATGATCGGCAGATCGGCAACGGCGATGCGACCGTGCCCGCGCACGGTGACCGCCCCATCCGCGACGCATCCGTCGACGCGACGGAGACCCCCGTCGAGAATCAATCGAGAGCCGCGAAGACGCACGGTGGGGTCGGGAAGAGGGCCGTTGTTCACCACGACGAAAGCGCTGTCGCCGCGCAGCTGCGGTTCAATGATGACCCGGGCCGCGGCGTTCTCGATCTCAACTTCGGTCGCTGAGGGATAGCGCACCCAAGCGGCATCCGCCGGCTCCTGGGCCATGGCCGGAGACATCAGCATCCCCGTCCCGCATGCCAGAACCGCCAAGAAAGCTTTCATTGCGCATCTCCCAATCGGCCGCCGCCGTTGTGGATAGATGCAGGGGAGCCGAGGTTTGGATGCGCCCGGAGGCACGAAAACGCCGCCGAGGGGATCCTCGGCGGCGTTAAGCTTTTGACCGCGGTCGCAAGTTTTGGAGCAACAGGGCCCGCCGCACCGCCCCCCCCGAAAACGCGTCAGCGGTTCCGGCGAGCCAAAGCAGGCGGTCGGCCTTCTGCC
>JBILVS010000046.1:0-19210 GCA_044370335.1 Caulobacterales bacterium | reverse complement strand
GCAAAGGACTGGGAAACCAGCATCGCCTCATCCGAAGCCTGGACCCTCATCGCTTCAATCCGACGCCTCTCACGACGCATCGCAAGGCAAGCAAAGCAGGTGAGGGAATTTTGAGTCAGACTCTCAGCTCGACTTTGTACGTTCACGCCGCGAAGCAGAGTGCCTGCGCCATACGTAGCATGCGTATTGGGGGGATTTTATGCGTTTCCCGGTCTGGCGGGGAACGTTGATTAATGTCGCCGACCCAGAGTGTGAGGCGTACAGCGCCGATTGCGTCGGTGAAGGTCAGGCAGGTTTTTTGATACCAGGCAGCGGCGTATGGGCTCGTTGAGTTCGTAAGCAGATCGCAGGCCCAAAGCGATATGAGGCTGTAGAGCCCCAGCAGGGCCGGGGTGGTTCGCAGGATGGCCTTGTCGGACCATTGCCGCTGGGTCTCGATACCGAGATGGGCACGGGTCTCGGCAAACGTGACCTCGATCTGCCAGCGTCGAACGAACAATGCGATGATCTCTGCAGGCTCAAGGGTGGTATCGGTACTGAAGAAGGCTTGCGGCGTGCGCTTACCCTCCGGATCGCGCACCAGGACCCATCGGATCGGCATGACAGGGGTGCCTGTCCGGTACCACAGAGCCGTATCGGACGTGATCTCAAGGACCTTGCCGCCTGCATGACCATACCAGGCCGAGACGGTGATCCTGGTCCAGACCGTCGCAGGGTCTGTCAGGAGGGTCTTGAGCTTTGGCAGCGCGGGGCCTTTCTGCGCCGGCCGCCCGAGGGTACGTGTCGTGCGTTCCGGCGGGGGTGCAAACAGGCTGGCATCGAGCCGCAGCCGGCTGATGAGCGTTGCCCGCGCGGTTATGGCATGGGCGAGCTCATGGACGGCAAAGCTGCTGTCGCCCACGAAGATGATGCGCCGGCCTGGAAGCCAGCGACAGAGCTGCAGGGCGCCCTGGCGCGCCCAGTCGGTCAACAGCTTGTGGCGGCGCCCGGATTTGTGGTCAGCCCGTTCGGACGCAGCCAGCAGGGTCAGCACCGGGAGGGCCTTTGTAAGGCTTGTCCACGGCACCGGGGTCAGGACCATGAAGCTCAACCAGCGCAAACCGCTGGCTTTGACGAAATGCCCATGACTGGAGCGCACGGGATCTCTGTAGATGCCACGCGCGCTTATCCGGCGGCCCCATCGGCGTTCGATCGTATCATCCATGCCGATCACGATGGGGCCGTCTGGCGCCAGGCGCTGGACCACAAGGCTCAGCAAACACCTGGCGACAGCACGCGGGCTCCAGCAGGCACGGTTGAGGATCTGATGGTAGCTTGCAAAGTTGGCAGCCTCTGCCCGGCCGGTCATGCGCAGGCAGGACGTAACGGTTCGCTTTCCGGGCGCCAGGAGCGCGCCCATGACAAGAACAAGGACATGTTCCCAGCTGGGAGCTGTGAAGCAGGGACGCAGCGCCTGCAACCACTGGCGCAGGATCTGCGGAACGGGGTCGCCCTCGGGGGCGTGGATGGGATGCAGCATCCCATGCTTCGAATCCCGGTCAACGCATGGCGCAAGGCAAAGGCCGTGCGGCGAAGTGAATCAGTCGCCCCCGGCGCCGCAGGCGCTATGACATTTCAATGCAACAGGACGACATTGCCGCACGTATCGAAGCCTTTGATGCTGCTAATGGCGGCGGCGTTGGTTGGTACAAGGACAAAGGCGCTTATCATCTCTACCTGCTGGAGACCGAAGCCCCCATCGCCCGGCTCAAGCCAACTGGCGCAGGCGATGAAGTCAGGATCGGCTACTGGTCGCACCGGCGAAAATGGGAAGACATCGATGATATGGGCGGATGCCTCATGCCCCTCAATCAGGCCCTCACTCATATCGCAAACAACAGCATCTTCTGGACCTGGACCTGATCAAAAACGTACAAAGTCGAGCTCAGTGGGTAGCTTCTTCTTTTCGAACGCTCTTCATAGCGAAAAAGCGAACGCGCCACAGCCTGGAGCCGTTCGCGGCGACGTAGAGATAGAGGCCGTGGCCGTCCGCCAACTTATAGGGAACGCCAGTCGAACGGGCGTTCCTGCACCGTGCGTCCGAGAGCTTCATTTTTACGGTATCGCCTCCGTTGGCAGCTCCCTCGCTACCGGAAAGATACCGTAAAATCGTTCCGGTGCGCAATTATGCGGTCGCAGCGGCGACCCTCGCCCACCCTCTCAGAAACTGCCGCAAAACCCTGTAATCACGCGGAATTTTTGGACATCGAGCGGCAACGAGAGGAAACTCAGTTTGGTAGAAAAAGAACAAATGGCGCCCAGAAGAGGAAACCAGGATTGGTCGCCTTTAGCTGCTTGATACTACGTCCATATTTTTCGCTGTAAGGCGAAGAAAAGGGGAACAGCAGTACCCAATCTCTGTACCAAAAATTAACAGGTTTTAACGATTTTGGTACAGGAGAATTCGAGTCCCCGCTTACGGAGTCGAACCTAGTTTATGGCCCCTCTTGTTCCGAATTGGTCGCCCATATATTCCGAATTGGACGCCTATTGATTCCGTAATAGACGGTCGTGTATACCAATATGGCCGCGCCATCGCGCCGAATCTGGCGACCCAATGCCAACAGATCAGACCATAGATCTTGCTTCGCCGGTCACCCGGCATGCCGAGTCGCGTGTGCGCGTGGCGCTGGCCGATACTCGTGTGGTTGCGATCGTTGGTCCGCGCCAATCGGGTAAGACCACTCTCGCACGCAAGCTAGCGCGCGAGGACGGGCGCGGTTTCCTAACGCTGGACGACGAGCAAGCCAGAGCCTTCGCCCTGGATGATCCGGCGGGCTTCCTGCGGGGCAGGGAGCGTGTTGCGATTGACGAAATCCAGCGAGCGCCCAACCTCATCCTGGCGATCAAGAAGTCTGTCGATGAAGATCCCAGGCCGGGCCGATTTTTGATCACAGGCTCAGCCGATTTGTTTGGCGGCGCTATAGCCCCAGACTCGCTTGCGGGACGCGTCGAAACCATTCCGCTCTTGCCGCTCTCTCAAGCCGAAATCGTCAAATTGCCTCCGCCATCCTTTATTGCGGACCTCTTCGCTGGAAAACTCTGCCATCGAGCCGTCCCCCTGCCTTTGCATGATCTAACACAGCGCGTATTGGGTGGAGGCTTTCCCGAGGCGCTGGCGCGCCCTCCCGCGCGTCGCCGGGACTGGCTTCTGGCTTACGCACAGTCCCTTGCCGAGCGCGATGTGAGCGACATAGCTCCCTTCATCAAACCCGGTCAGATGCGTCTTCTGATGGACCACGCGGCCCTTAGCGCCGGGCAATTGTTGAACATGAGCGAACTCGGCGCGCGGGTCGGCGTTGATTCAAAAACCATCGATCGATGGATCGCGCTGCTAGAGAAATTGTTCATAGTCAGCCGCGTCCGGCCATGGCACGGCAACGGACTGAAGCGGCTTATCAAGACGCCCAAGCTTCAATTTATTGATTCCGGTATGCTCGCCGCTCTGCGGGATCAAGATGCGCAGTCTATCGCGCGCGATCGTCAGGCGTTTGGGGCGCTATTGGAATGCTTTGTCTATGGCGAATTACGCAAGGCGACGGCCCTTGCTGGCGATCGGATAAGGATCAGTCATTATCGTGACAAAGACCAAGCCGAGGTCGACTTCGTTTTGGAGAATGGGCCAGGAATAGTCGCCGGGGTGGAAGTGAAGGCCAGCGCTACCGCACGGCCAGAAGACTTCTCGGGGCTCAAGCGCATGCGCGACGCATTGGGCGTGGGTTTTGTCGCCGGCGTACTGCTCTATGACGGCGAAGACTGCCAGCAAGTCGGTGATCGCCTTTGGGCGGCGCCACTGTCTTTCTTGTGGGTCTAGGCTCGCTTGTAGCGCCGCCGTTGCGGCTCACAGAGCCCTGCAATCCTGGACTCTAGCTCCACGATTGCAGCCCAAACACTGTGTGCCTTAGGTGCGAGATTGGGACATCGGCGCGATTGAAAGCTCGGTCTGCCGAGAGCACCGGCGCCGTGTTCCGCCATATCGCGGCGCGGCCTTCGGGTGCTCCACGCTAGCTATCGAAATCAACGTATCGCGGTTCATAGTCTTCGTGAGGTGCAAAATCTTCGTCGATGAGTTTAGCCACTCCCAGAACCGCCAGCAGGGAGGGCATCTGCGCGGCTGATTCGAGATCATCTTTTTGCGCGGTTTCGAACCGGTTTCGCACCTCGAATTTTGAACCCAAATATGAAGATTTTTGTTGTGCAGAGTTGGCCCTTATAGTATTGTTTTTATTCTGTTTTTGGTGCCCAGAAGAGGACTCGAACCTCCACGCCTCGCGGCGCCAGTACCTGAAACTGGTGCGTCTACCAATTCCGCCATCTGGGCACTGGGGCTTCCGCCCCAGAGCGGGCGGGCATAGGGGAAAGGCGGGCTGGGGTCAAGCGGGCGGCGCTGTCGGCAGCGCCGCTCGCGGGTGGGGCCCCGGGACAAACCGGGGTGGTCCCTCGCAACCACACAATGGGAAACCAGACGCTGGCGGATCGCCTCTAAGGGGGCATGACACACCTAGGCTTTTGATTCCGACATCGCCCGCATCGCCTATCGCGGTGGCGACGCGCATCTTTGACCTACGGAGCGGATCCTGTCGCTCGCCGCAGGCGGGGCCCTCCCCTCTTGCGCCTCGCGGTCGCAGGGGGCTCACGCAGGGGACCGCCGGCACGATCGGCACGGCGCTGCTGCTGCGGGCGTTCAGCGGCTATGATCCGGTGACTGAGATGGTGGGCCCCTCGGCCGGAAGAGAAAGCGCTCGCCCGCGCGAAAGGGCGGAGCTCGGCGGCGATCTTCTCCAAGATGATGATGGTGAACCACCCTGCGCATGACATCTATCAGTTCTGGCGCGACTTCCGAAATCTGGCGCGGTTCACGGGGAACGGGCAAAGAGCCGCTCGGCAGCCATGTGTTTTGGGACACGATGGTGACCGAGGACGAACCGGGGCGGCGGGTTTTTAGGAGACCGCGCCCGGGGGTAGCTCGGACGGCTCTTGGCCAACGTCGCGCAACGAGAACCCACGGCGCAGGCGCGGCAAGAGCTTACGCGGTTCAAGCAGATCCTCGAAACCGGCGAGACGGCCAAGGGCCCTGTGACGGCGCATGAGAAAAGGCGGCTGAGCCATGACAGCGCTGTGTCGGCTCGGCAAAGGCGATGGGCGCGTGGACACGGTTCCCGATCCAGAAATCGTTAATCCTCGGGACGCCATCATCAAGGTGAGGTCGGGAGCGATCTGCGGCTTAGACCTGCACCTTCATATAACGGGGTGATCCCGACGCTGAAACCCGGCGATATTCTCTGTCGGCGATCTTCTCCCGGCGATATTCTCGGCCATCCGTTCATGGGCGAGGTCGTGGAGGTGGGGACTGGCGCGAACAGGGCGCTGAAGGTGGGCGACCTGGTGGTTGTGCCGTTCACGATCGCCTTTGGGTCGGGCTTTTTCTGCTCGAGTGAGTTGTGATCGTGCGGCGACAACAGCATCCCGGCGGCAAAGGCTGACATCGCCGCTCTGGCCTGCGGCTATCCGCCTTCTGGGCTCTGCGGCCATCCGCCTCTGTCCGGCGGGTACTCCGCGGGGCAGGCGGGGTATGTCTGGGTCGCGTTTGCGGATGTGGGGCCGATCAAGGTCTTCCATTCTCTCCAGGATGGGCAGGTCCTGTTTCTCAGCGACGTCTTCGCCACCGGGTATCAGGCGGCGGAGTTCCGCCAGATCATGGAGTGCGACATGATCGCGATGTGGGGCTGGGGGCCGGTGGAGCAGTTCGCGATCCGCTCGGGGTTCATGCTGGGCGCGGGCCGGGTTATCGCCATCGATCACCACGCCAAGCGGGTGGGAGCTTGCGGCGCAAGCCCGGGGCGGACACCGAAAACGACAAGAATTATAATATTCTGAAGCTCTTGAAGGAGCTCACGAACAGGATTGGCCCTCATGTGCGCATCGATGCGGTGGGCAGGCAGGCGCATGGGTTGAAGCTCGACAAGGTGATCGATTTCGCCAAGCAGAAAACCAAGCTGGGGACGGATCGGCCCTCGGCGCTGCGGGAGGCGATCATGGCCTGCCGCAAAGGCGGGACGGTTTTGATCCCCGGCGTTGACGGCGGGCTGCTGGACGGGATCGCTTTCGGCGCTAAGGTTCGGCGACCCTCAAAACGGGGCCAGACCCACATGCAACGGTCTCTCAAGCCGCTGATGGAGCGGATCGAAGCGGGCGGCATCGACCTGCGCTTCTTGATCTCGCATCGCATGCGGTTGGAAGAGGCGCCCTTTGCCTGCAAGGCGTTCAAGGAGCACCAGAACGACGTCACGAAAGTTATGCTGACGCCTTCGAGGCCTTCGGCCGCTTGACCCCTCTCGTGGATGGGTTCAGACAGCGGCCATGGCCAATCGTAAGCTTTCTTTGACCGTGGATGGGCGGTCGGTGCACGTGCAGTTGCACCAAAACGACCTGCCGGAAGGCGTGACTTTCACCGGGGCGATCGCGGTCGACTGCGAAGCGATGGGTCTTGGGCTCAATCGCGACCGGTTGTGTCTGGTGCAGCTGTCGGACGGCGGCGGGGAAGCGCATCTTGTGCAGATCCACCGCAACCAGCGAGAGGCCCCGCGGCTGCAGGCGGCGCTCGAAAGCGAGGCGCATCTGAAGCTGTTCCACTATGGACGATTTGATCTTGCGATGCTGGCGCGGGACCTCGGGATCGCCTGCGGGCCGGTCTATTGCACGAAGATCGCCTCGAAGCTCGCCCGCACCTATACTGACAAGCACGGCCTCAAGGACGTGGTGAAGGAGCTTCTGGGCCGGGACCTTTCTAAGGAAAACCAAGGCTCGGATTGGGGCGCGGCCGACTTGACTGACAGCCAACTGGCTTACGCCGCGTCCGACGTTTTGCACCTGCATGAGGTGAAGGCGAAGCTCGACGCGATTTTGGTCCGCGAGGGCCGGATGGCGCTGGCGGAGGCGTGCTTCGCGTTCCTGCCGGTGCGGGCGCAGCTTGACCTCGCGGGCTGGGAGCCTTTGGACATCTTCGCCCATTCCTAAAAGGGCGACGCGGGCATCCAAAGGAAGGTCCTCTTCACGCAGAGCCGGTCTGCTGTGCGCCGCCTTGCTTCGGTCATCAGGGTGGGCCATGTGAGGGTCTGTTTGCTCAGGACGTAGCGCCGCCGATGGCCGATACCGCCACGATCACCTCAACCGCTGCATGGCACCCGAACCGGCGGCTGACGCTGCAGCAGGCGCGGGGCCGGTCGCGGCTGGTGCATTTTCTGCGGTTTCTTTTCACCGGTCTGGCGGCGGCTTCGCTTGCCTCGGTGTTTGTTTACACCACGCTCTATTCGTATTCCGGCGGCTTTGCCCGGACCGAGGTTGCGCCCAGCAGCGAGCAGGTGACCATGGTGCAGCCGCGGTTCACCGGCCGGCTGAATGGCGACATTCTGTTCCAGCTGACGGCGTCGGATGCGCAGCGGGCCACCGAAGAGTCGGGTCCGATCGCCTTGAATGGTCCGGTTTACCGGGAAAGCACCGGCCGGGTGATGGTGGCTCCGAACGGCGTTTATCACGCCATGGACGGGCTGATCCGGCTTTCGGGCGGGGTGACGTTCACGGACGAGAGCGGCAACCGGTTCACCTCTTCGGATGCGGTGATCGACACCCGCAACCGGACCCTGGCAGGGACCGCGCAGATCATCGGCGAAGGGCCTCTTGGCGTGATCCGCGCGGACGCCTATGAGATAAGGGACGCGGATGGTTCGATCGCTTTCCGGGGACGGGTGCGGGGAATCCTGCCGGCGCAAGGGCGGACCTTGACGCCGGCGACCCAGGAAACGGCGGCGGCGGACGCGTCGGCGACGCCTTGAGCTTTCAACAGAGGCCCGGGGCGTTCGGGGACACAAGAAAGACGTGAGCAGGACGACGATGAGCACAGCGACTTCCTCTTCCGCCCCTTCTGCGGCGCCCTCCCCTCGGGGCCGGCGTTGGCTGCCTCGCGCGGCGGCGGGCGCGGTTTTGGCGCTGGCGGCGATCGGCGCCTTCGCGTTGACGACAGAAGACAGCGCGGCCCAGCTTGCGGAAGGCGGCGGGCCGATCTCGTACCAGGCGGACTCGCTGGAATACTCGGAGGCTGACAGCCGTCTGATCCTGACAGGCGCGGTGGACCTCGTTCAGGGGGACGCCCGGTTGCGGGCGAACCGGCTGACGATCTTTTTCCGCCCCGGCTCCTCGGACGCAAACCAGGGCTTGGGATCTGGCGACATCGATCGGATGATCGCGGAGGGCGAAGTCTATTACATCCGTCCGACCCAGCACGCGCGGGGCGACCGGGCGGTGTATGAAACCTCAAGCGACACGGTGACCTTCACGGGCAACGTGGTGGTCGCCAGCGACGACAACGTGATCCGCGGCCAGACCTTGGTTCTGCAGATCAGCGCAGGGCGGACAACGGTGTCAGCGCAGGACGGCCGGCGGGTGCAGGGCGTGGTTAACACCAGCCGTCCGTGATCGAAGCTGGGCAGTCTCGGCGCCGCCGGCGCGCGGCGGTCTTAAACCAATCTTAGGCGGACGGTGAGCAAATGACGCTTACGGGCGCAATCGAACCGACCGCTGCAGACCTTTCGCCCACGGAGGGTCTTGCGGCGCGGCATCTCGCCAAAGCCTATCGCGGCCGCCAGGTCGTGAAGGACGTCAGCCTTAGGCTGCGGCAAGGCGAGATTGTCGGTCTGTTGGGTCCGAACGGGGCAGGCAAAACGACCTGCTTCTACATGATCACGGGGTTGATACGCGTGGACCAGGGGCAGATCACCATCGACGGCCAGGACGTGACTGGCTTGCCGATGTATCAACGCGCCCGGCTCGGCGTGGGGTACCTGCCTCAGGAACCCTCCATCTTTCGTGGTCTGTCCGTCGAGGACAACGTGATGAGCGTCGCCGAACTCGCCGAGCCCAACCGGGCGGAGCGGAAAGAGATGGTGGACCAGCTTCTGGCGGAGCTGCGGATCGACCATTTGCGGCACTCTCCGGCTTCCGCCCTGTCGGGCGGGGAAAGACGGCGCTGCGAAATCGCCCGAGCGCTGGCCACACGGCCTTCTTTCATGCTTCTCGACGAGCCGTTCGCAGGCATCGATCCTTTGGCCATCAATGATATCCGTGAGCTGATCCTGTTCTTGAAGGACCGCGGCTTGGGGATCCTGATCACCGATCATAATGTCCGGGAAACCCTGGAAATCGTGGATCGGGCGTCGATCATTTTTGGCGGCGAAGTGATGTTTGAAGGGACGCCGGACGAGGTCACGGCCAATCCCGACGTGCGGCAGCGTTATCTGGGCGACCGGTTTGCACACAGCTGACGGGGGAAGCCATGGCGTTATCCCCGCGGTTGGAGTTGCGTCAGGGCCAGTCCCTGGTGATGACCCCCCAGTTGCAGCAGGCGATCAAGCTGCTGCAGCTCTCCAATTTGGAATTGGCGGAATTCATTGAAGCCGAGCTTGAGCGGAACCCCCTGCTCGACCGTGTAGAAACAAGCGACGAGGCGGGTCCGAAAGACGAGGCTGCGCCGCTTTTGAAGGAAGACGGCCCGCCGGCGGAGGCTGACGCAGGGCTTGATCTCGACGCCGAGGCGCTGAACCCGGATTTGTCCGCTGGGGACTTAGCGGAGGCCGGGGGGGCGGTGGATTGGTCAAAGGCGGGATCTGGCCGGTCTTTGGAAGACCTGCCGGACTTCGAGGACAGCCTCACCGCGGAGGTGAGCCTGCAGGCGCACATGGAAAGCCAGCTGATGAAGGCGGCGGTAAGCCCCGCCCACCGGCTGATCGCGGCGGCGCTTTTGGATGATCTCGACGACGCGGGGTATTACCGCGGGCGCTTGGAGGACACCGCGGCGCGGCTCGGGGCGCCCTTGCCCGAGGTGAGCGGCGTGCTGGCCCTGCTGCAAGGCTTTGAGCCTGTCGGCGTCATGGCGCGGGACATGGCGGAGTGCCTGGCGCTGCAGCTGAAAGACCGCAACCGGTTCGACCCGGCGATGGAAGCGCTGGTCGGCAACCTGGAGCTTCTGGCACGCGGCCAGATGGAACGCCTGATGGCGCTGTGCGGGGTGGACCGGGAAGACCTCCAGGACATGGTGGCGGAGATCCGATCCCTGACGCCGAAGCCCGGGGCCTCGTTCGGCGGGGCGCCGGCGGTGACGGTGGCGCCGGACGTCTTGGTCCGCCCGGCGGCCGACGGCGCGTGGCATGTGGAGCTGAATACCGACTGCCTGCCGAAGGTGCTGGTGAACCAGCGCTATGCCGCGACGGTGAGCGCGCGGGCGCGGTCGGACCAGGAGAAATCCTATGTCTCTGAGTGCGCGGCGAGCGCGAGCTGGCTGGTGAAGAGCCTGGATCAGCGGGCGAAGACGATCTTGAAGGTGAGCCGGGAGATCGTGCGCCAGCAAGACGCGTTCTTGGCCTATGGCGTGTCGCACCTGCGTCCCTTGAACCTCAAGACCGTGGCCAGCGCCATCGAGATGCATGAAAGCACGGTCAGCCGGGTCACCACGAACAAGTTCATGGCGACTCCGCGGGGCCTATTTGAGCTGAAATACTTCTTCACCGCGGCGATCCAGGCTTCGGACGGGGGCGAGGCGCTGTCGGCTGAGGCCGTGCGGCACCGGATCAAGGCGCTGATCGACAAGGAAACCAGCGCGGACATCCTGTCGGACGACCGGATCGTGGAGATCCTGCGGGCGGACGGGGTGGATATCGCCCGGCGGACGGTGGCGAAGTACCGCGAAGGGCTGAAAATCCCCTCCTCCTTGGAGCGGAAGCGGCGGATGTCCCGGGGGCTGTGAGCGGTTAGCGGCGGGCGCGGCGGCGGGTCCAATCCGGCGCGTAAGCACCGAACTTTATCCCCGCATCACCATCGACCCCGCGGTTTGCTTCAGGAAGCCAACCGTGGGCGGGTGGCGGATCCAGGTGTTGGATATCCTCAATATGCTCGCCGGAGGCGGGACCGCGGCTCAGATTTTGGCGGACTTCGCTTCCCTGGAAGCGGAGGATATCCCGGATATCCCGGCGATCTTAGCCTACGCCGCCCGGGCGAGTGACTACAGGCTGGCTTTCGCTGCGGAGCAAAGAGCGCGATTTTTGATCGACGCCCGGTTGCCGCCAGTGACGGCGGAATGGATCAGAGGGCAAGGCCACAAAGCGGATCATGTTTTTGGCGCGCTTGGCGCTTGCTGTAACCGAGAGGACGACCGTCGCTCGTTCCCGGGCCATCTTGGCCGTTGTGGTGAGCAAAGACCGGGACTTTCCTGACCTTGCCCCTCCCCCACCGCCGGTGCTGCATGTCGTCACAGGCAACGGGACCAATCGCCAAATGAAGGCTTTGTTTGAGGCCCATTTTGCGGCGTGCTTGGCGCGCTTGCAGGCCAGGGACGGGCTTGTCGAGATGGGCTTGGGCTGCCGTTAAGGCGCGCTTCGCGCAAGCGCTGCTCTGGTTGCCGCGGATTAGCCATCTCTTGTCATTGACGCCGCCGCAATCAGGGGCCTAGCCTCACTCCTGGATCGGGCGGGAGCCAAAGAAAAAACCCCGCAGCGCCCGCCCCCTCCAAGGCTGAACCCCTCTAGGTTCGTCAATGGGAGGCACTTATGCGTATTCAAGTGACCGGCCGTCAGGTGGACGTGGGCGACGCTCTTCGGACGCGGATTGAAGAAGAGTTCGAGATCGGCGTGACGAAGTATTTCGGGCGACCGACGGGCGGGGCTGTCACGGTGTCGCGAAACGGCGTCGGGTTTGAATGCGACGCGCTTGTTCACCTGTCGTCGGGCATCTCGCTGCAAGCGCACGGCCATGGAGGGGACGCGCACGCTGCCTTCGACAATGCCCTCGAAAAGATCACAAAGCGGGTTCGACGCTACAAAAGGCGCCTCAAAAATCATCACAATACACAAAAATCGCCTCTTCCCGCGGAGGACGCGCCAGCGTATGTGCTGGCTCCAATCCAAGAAGATACACATGAGGACGACGACAGCGAGTTCAATGGAGCAGCGGAGGGGCCACCCGATCCTGCTCCGCTTGTGATCGCCGAGGCGACCACGCCGATCCGCACCATGGCGGTGTCGACGGCGGTTTTACAGCTGGAGCTTTCGGATAGCCCGGCTCTGTTGTTCCGTAACCCCAACCACGGGGGGCTGAACATGGTCTATAAACGCGCCGATGGGAACGTCGGTTGGGTGGACCCGGAGCGCGGGGAACAGCGAAGGCATTGACCGGCCCATTCGGCCGGCGGGCGCGTTGGACCAACGAGCTGGCGGGGGCGAATGAGGATGGCGATGAGCGATTTGCACGACCTGGTTCTGCCGGAGGCGATCCTCGCCAAGGTCTCGGCGCCGACGAAGCGCCAGGCTATCCAGACCCTGTGCGACGCCTTGTGCGAGGCCGGCGGCATCGAAACGCGGGGCGTGTTCGAGGCCGTGCTGCTTCGAGAGAAGCTCTCTGGCACGGGCGCGGGCGATGGCGTCGCCATCCCGCACGCCCGGGTGCCGGGCTTGAAAGCGCCGATCGGCGGCTTCGCCCGGTTTGACCCGCCGCACGATTTCGACGCCATGGACGGGCGGCCGGCGGACCTTGTGTTCCTTCTGCTTGCCCCAGAAGAGCGCGGGGCGGACCACCTCAAGGCGCTGGCGCGGGTGTCGCGGTTCCTGCGGAAGCCGGACTTGCGCGACAAGCTGCGGGCGGCGCGGAGTTTGGAGTCCTTGCGGACCTTGTTCCTGACTTCATCGCCCCGCAACGACGCCGCCGCCTGAGGGGGCTTCGATGAAGCGCTTGCCGCCGCTGGCGCCAGTCTTGGTGTTGGCGCTTGCCTTTTGGGCCTTTGCGGCGTTCTGCGCTTCGCCGTCGCTGTGGTCGGGGTTTGTGCTTTTTCTGGCGCTCTACGTGGCGCCGGCGTTCCTGGCGCGGCTGCTTGATCTGTTCCGGCCGCTGAACGAGGGGATTTTCGAAGTCGACGCCATCCCGGCCTTGTCCTGGGAGACAGCCCGGCGCCTGCAGGCCTTTTATGACGCCCTGCCCTTTCTGGAAGCGGCGCTGCGGCTGATCCCCGGGGCCTATAGCGTATGGCTGCGGCTTTGGGGATCGCGGGTCGGGTATGGCGTCGCCTGGCCGATTGAACTGCATGTGGCGGATCGGTCGCTTCTGCAGATCGGCAATCGGGTGATCGTGGGTCAGCGGGCTAGCCTGTCGGCGCACAAGCTGATCGTGCGGGACGGGAAGCCGTTCATGGTGGTGAAGCGCGTGAATGTGCGGGATCGGGCGATCCTGGAGCCGGGCGTGATGCTGGAAGCGGGGTCGCACATCGCCAAGGGCGCGATCGTGCCTTCAGGAACGCTCGTGGCCATGGATGAAACGTTTGATCCCCAGCGGGGGGCTGTGGCTGCGCCCTCGTGACGGGGGTGACCGCCATTTCGGCGCCCCCTTTGTGGGAGGGCGCGTGATTGCAGGGCGGCAACGGCGCATAAAGGCTTCACGCCTTAGGCCCTTCGGCCTGAAAGAGGACCCTGATGCAGCCCTTCGCGGAGAATGCGCCCTTTGACAGCTGGGGCCGGGTGGTGCGACGGCAGTACCCGACCGCGCGACCAAGGTTCGCCGCCGATCTCGGCGGGGTCGTGACGGCGCCGGGGCGGCCGGCGACGGCCTTGCCCGTGGGCATGGGGCGATCCTACGGGGACAGCTGCCTGAACAGCCAGGGCGGGCTCATCGTGATGCGCGGGCTCGACCGGCTGATGGAGATCGACACCCGGGAAGAGGATTTCACGGCCCAGGCGGGGATGACGCTTTCGGAAGCGCTGCAGCACCTGACGCCGCGGGGGCTGTTCCTGCCGGTCCTGCCGGGAACGCGGCTGGCCACGCTTGGGGGCGCGGTCGCCAATGACGTGCATGGCAAGAACCACCTGATGGCGGGGAGCTTCGGCAGCCACGTCCGGCGGTTTGAACTCGTCCGGAGCGATGGAAGCCGCCAGGTCGTCGCGCCCGGTCATCCGCTGTTTGAGGCGACGATCGGGGGGTTGGGGCTGACGGGCGCCATCAGCTGGGTGGAGCTCGCGGTGCGGGAGGAGGACAGCTCGTTTTTGGAGAGCGAGGATTTCGCCTTCGCCACACTGGAGGACTATTTCTCGCTGATGGCAGACAGCGCGGCCTTTGAACACCGCGTGGCGTGGATCGACTGCACGACGCCCGGTCGCGGGGTGTTTTCCCGGGGGCGGTTCCTCGATGACGGGGCGCTGCAGCCGCACGCGGACAAGATCAAGCTGTCCGCGCCGGGCTTTACGCCGGGATGGCTGCTGAACGGGATCACGCTGAAGGCCTTCAACAGCCTCTATGGCGCGGCCAAGACGCTGAAGAAGGGCCTGCAACGGGTGCACTACGCGCCGTTCTTCTTCCCACTCGACTCGATCGGGGGGTGGAATCGTGTCTATGGGAGCAGAGGCTTCTACCAGTATCAGTGCGTCGTGCCTTCGGCGGCCGCGCGAGAGGCGGTCTCGGCCATCCTCGCGACCATCGCCAAAGCCGGGGACGGATCGATGCTGGCGGTGCTGAAGGAGTTCGGACCGGCGCGGTCGCCGGGGATCCTCTCCTTCCCCATGGAGGGCACGACGCTGGCTTTGGACTTCAAGAACCGCGGGGAGAAGACCCTCGCCCTCTTCGCCCGGCTGGACGCCATCGTGCAAGAGGCCGGCGGACGCCTCTACCCGGCGAAAGACGGGCGTATTCCGGCCAAGGCGTTCCAGGCGATGTATCCGCGCTGGGAAGAGGTTGAGCGGCTGCGGGACCCCGGCGTCACCAGCGATTTCTGGACTCGTGTAACGCAAGGATGAGTGGGCGGATCGTCATTTTGGGGGCGCTGTCGGCGATCGCGGAGGCGACGGCGCGGCGTTTTGCGGAGAACGGCGCAGCGCTGGTGCTTGTGGCGCGCGACGAGGCGCGGCTGAAGGAGCTGGCGGCGGATCTGATGGTGCGGGGGGCCGTGGCGGCGCATATCGTAGTGTGTGACCTGGCGACGGAAGCCGATCCGGGGGCAAAAATGCTCGCCTGGACGGATCAACTCGGCGGCCTGAGCGCGGTGCTGATCGCCTACGGCGTCTTGGGCGACCAGGCGGCGGCGGAGAAGGATCTGGCGATCACGCAGCAGCAGATCACGGTCAACTTCACCAGTGCTGCGCTCTGGGCGCAGGCGGCGGCGGCGATCCTGGAGCAGCAACGGAGCGGGACGCTGCTTGTGATCGGCTCGGTGGCGGGGGATCGGGGCCGGGCGTCCAACTATGTCTATGGGGCGGCGAAGGCGGGGCTTGCGACGTTCACCCAAGGCATCGCGCACCGGCTGGCGAAGGTCGGCGCCCGGGCCGTGACGATCAAGCCGGGGTTTGTCGATACGCCCATGACCGCGGGGCTGGCGAAAGGCGGGCCGCTGTGGGCGACGCCGGCGCAGGTGGCGGACGTGATCGTGAAGGCGGCGGACAAAGGCGGGCCGGTGGCCTATGCGCCGTGGTTCTGGCGGTTCATCCTGCTGATCATCCGGGCCGTGCCGGCTTTCGTTTTCCACAAAACGAAGCTTTAGCCGCCAATCCCCAAAGCGCCGGCGGCGACCATCGCCGCGGCAAAGAGGCCGCCCAAAGTCCACCACAGCCATGCGAGGCCGTCAGCGCCGTCGCCGGTGACCTTTTGGACCTTGCCGCCCTTGGTATGGGTCTCGAAGCGGACATCCATGGCCCGAAGCTCTTTGACCATGTCGCGGTATTTCTCTGCGCCCTCGGGCGCCATTGTGGTTTTTCGGACCTTGACCTCCTGCTCCAGGCGGTATTCCCGGGGGCTGATGGAGCGAAAGGCGACGTTGACGCTGGCGGAGGCGTCGACAACCGCCTGCGTCCAGGCCGGGATCAGGTAGTCCACCGGGAGATGCACCACGACTGTGCGGGCGGTGCGGCCGACGGCGCCGAGATAGATCGGCCATTTCAAGGGCGCGGGGTCGAGCGGGGCGAAGAAATGGGAGAAGACCGTGTCGACCGTGACAAAGCGGACCACGCCGTCGCTCAGCTCTTCCCAGACGCTTTGAACCTCGAACGCCATAGTCAAGGTCAGTTCGTTGGCGGCGGGGTTGTCGTTAATGGCGCGCAGCCCCATGACGATCTTGGGCCAAACCGACTGCAAGCGCTCTTCGTACCGGCGAAAGAGGTTGGGCTCGCCGTGGCGGCCGATTTCAGCGCGCATCGATTCGGCGCGCCAGCCGCGAAAGGTGAGCTTCCAGCGGTAGTCCGCGGGATCGCTGGTTTTCAGCGGCAAGCGGATGACTTCTTCGGACTCCATCAAGGTCAGGAATGGCTCCGCGCCCATGGGCTCAAGGGCGTCGGCGCCGGCGCGCAAAGGAAGCGCAAAGCCAAGGCGCGGTTGAGACAGGGCCTCCAGGGGGCACGGTTGGGCGGGCATGGTGGCGTCGAGCCACATCAGGCCGCTGTCCAGCTCCAGGCGGATGAGGGCGTGGTTAAAGGCCGCCGCGGTGGGGAGAAGCTCGCAAAGGGCTTCGCCGATTTCGGTGTGGACCAGGGCCGGGACCGCATTGAGGCCAAGCCTGCGGGCCAAAAGGACAAACAGTTTGGTAACGTCTTTGCAGTCGCCGTAGCGGGTCTCCCAGATGGCCGCCAACGAGCGCGGGACCAGGCCGCCGGGGCCCATGGAGATCGCCAGATACCGGATCTCGGCCTGGACGAAGCGCAAAAGCGCCGCCGCCCGCTCGGCGGGTGTGGGGAGGGTCGCCAGGGCGTCCACTTTGGCGGCGAGCCCTTCGGGCAGGGGATCGTTTTCTTCATAGAGGGGCCAGAACGCCTCCACCACCTCCGCCCAGGTGCGCCATTCGGTGATCTGAAGGCGGGTGAGCTGGAAGAGCCATGGCGGCGCCAGGGGCTCGATGCGGCGGCCCTCCCTGCCCTTCACGACCCAGAGACGATCAAGGACGTTGTCGGCTTCGGTGACGCGGTAGGTCGGCGGGGCGCCGCCAAACACCTTGGTGGTGATGGGGCGCGTATTGGGCGCCAGAAGCCGGAAGCGGGTCTCGATCTGGCCGGCGCCGTTCCATTCGAAGATGCGCCAACCGCCGAAGCGGCCTTTCAGGGCTTCGGGTTGGCCGTACAACGTCCAGGCGATCTCCACGACGTCGCCGACGCGGACGTCGCTGATTTCCATGACCACGGTCAGGCGACCGTCGAAGCGTCGCATTTCGAGGTTCCGCTCGCGGCGGAGGACTTCAAAGTCGGTCGGGGCGCCGCGGAGGAGGATCTCGCCGTTGCGGTGAATGCGGATGAAGTGAATTTCGACGCGCTCGTCGGTGGGGTCAAACTCCGCGGTGAAGCGGGCGACGTGCTCGGCGCCGCTGATGTCGACGACCTTATCTGCGCGGTGCATGAACTCGGCGGGCGCGGCGTCGAGAAGGCTGACCTGCGTCGATTCCAGGAGGACAAAGACGCCGGAGACCACGAAACGCTCATCGGTCGCCAAAGGGAGGTCCAAGGGCGGGAGGTCAACCCACGCCGGCACGGGCGCCAGGGTCACCCTCGGCGCGATCTGTTCGGTGGTCGTGCGCAGCCCTTGCGCCGGCCCGTCCATGCCTGCTCGCCCCTGCTTTGGCCGGATTTGTTACAGGAAAGACGGCTCAGTGCGAAGTGGATTTGCAGCGCCCGTCGATCCCAAGTCGCTCAGGCAAGGCCGCGGAGGCTGTCGACCAGATCCGTCTTTTCCCAGCTGAAGCCGCCATCGGCATCCGGGGTGCGGCCGAAATGGCCGTACGCAGCCGTGCGGGCGTAGATGGCCCGGTTCAGCTTCAGGTGCTCGCGGATGGCGCGGGGCGTGCAGCCGCCGATCAGCTCCGGCAAGGCCTTTTCGAGTTTGGCCGGATCGATCTGGCCGTTGACCAGGCTGACATAGAAGCTCAAGGGCCGGGCGACGCCGATCGCATAGCTGATCTGGATGGTGCACTGGTCGGCGAGGCCCGCGGCCACGACGTTTTTCGCCAAATAGCGGCAGGCATAGGCCGCAGAGCGGTCGACCTTGGTCGGATCTTTGCCCGAGAACGCGCCGCCGCCGTGGGGGGCTGCGCCGCCATAGGTGTCGACGATGATCTTGCGGCCGGTCAGGCCGGTATCGCCATCGGGGCCGCCGATGACGAAGTTGCCGGTAGGATTGACGTGAAAGACGGTCTTGTCGTCCACCAGCCCCGCGGGAAGCACCCCAAGGATATAGGGTTTGACGATGTCGGCGACATCGCTCGGGGTCAGGCCTTCGCGGTGCTGGGTGGAGAGCACGATCTCGCGGGCATGAACGGGCTTGCCGTTGCGGTATTCCAGGGTGACCTGACTTTTCGCGTCCGGCTCCAGGTTGGGCTCCTTGCCGGAGTGGCGCGCTTCGGACAGGGCTTTTAGGATGTTGTGGCTGTATTGCAGGGTCGCCGGCATGAGCTCGGGGGTCTCGTTGGTGGCGTAGCCGAACATGATGCCCTGATCGCCGGCGCCCTCGTCTTTGTTGGAAGTCGCGTCGACGCCGACGGCGATATCGACCGATTGCGGGTGCAAGTGACACTCATACTGCGCCGTGGCCCAGTGGAAGCCCTTCTGGTGGTAGCCGATGTCCTTGACGGCGGCGCGCACCTTGGCCTCGAGGCCGTCGATGATGTCCTTGATCTTCTCGTCGGTGGTGCGGACTTCGCCGGCGAGGATGATCCGCTGGGTCGTGACCAGGGTTTCGCAGGCGACGCGGGCGACGGGGTCCTCGCTCAGGAAGGCGTCCACAACCGTATCGGACAGGCGGTCCGCCACCTTGTCCGGATGGCCTTCAGAGACGCTCTCGCTGGTGAACACGTAGTCCTGACGTTGCACGGCTGATAGGCTCCTGAGGCGGAAGGGACCAAAGACGATCGCGCAAACGCGATGCCTGAAGCCGTCATATAAAGATATCTTTAAATGCGCAACCTTCGTTGCAGGGCCCTCGTTGCAGGGCCTAGCCCTCAACGCCTTCGTCTTCGGACAAGACGCGGACCAGGTCGACAATGCGGCGGCGTAGGCGCGGGCCCCTGATCGCGTGGAACAGGGTTACGAGTTGGACGCCCTCCGGAGTGGCGAGGGTCTCAGCGATGGCGTCGGCATCGGCGTTCGCGCCCTCGGCCACGCCGGGGCCGCGCGCGGAG
>JBILVS010000162.1:0-5696 GCA_044370335.1 Caulobacterales bacterium | reverse complement strand
TGCGGGATCGCGGCGTCTTCAGCCTTTCAGAAGCCGTCCGTAGGCTAACGAGCCAGCCCGCGTCGTTCTTCCGTTTCGCCGACCGCGGGGTATTGAAGCCCGGCCTGAAGGCGGACCTCAACGTCATTGATCTCGACCATCTTTCGATCGCCCCGCCCCGTATGGCGCACGACCTGCCCGCGGGCGGCAAGCGCCTGTTGCAGGCAGCGCACGGCTATGTCGCCACGGTGTTGTCGGGCGCGATCACCTATCGAAACGGCGAGCCGACCGGGGCCTTGCCCGGCCGACTTTTGCGAGGGCCGCAGGCGGCGTGAGGTTCACGCCTCCTTAACAATCTCCAACCAAGCTCCCCAAAACGATCAGAACCGGGAGGATGCCGATGTTGTTCGTCATGTGGCTGGCGTGGTGCGTGTCTCTGACAGACGCCTAAATCGCGCCTTCTCCGGAGGGCCCAAACGAATAAGGTCCCCCTTTCTCAATCGCCCGCAGATAAGCGGGTCGCGCCTGAAGTTTCGTCAGGTAGGCGCTGAGCGCAGGGTAATCGCGGAGAAACCCCCGCACCGCGGCGACTTCGCAGACAAAGCTCATCTGCACGTCCGCCGCCGTGAAACGGTCGCCGACGAAGTAATCGTGCTGCTTTAGCCGCCCTTCCATGTAGGCAAGATGGTTATGAATTTCGCTGACGATGCGCGGCTGCAGAGGCGCGGCAGCCTCGCCGAGAAGGCCAGTGTACAACGCCAGCATCAAGGGCAGCATCGCAGATCCTTCCGCGAAGTGCATCCAGTAAATGTAATCGATCGCCGCGGGCGTGCCGGCCTTCGGTTTCAATTCTCCGCGGTCGAACTGATCGACAAGATACTCGATGATCGCGCCGCTTTCCGCGACCGTCACATCGCCATGCGTGATGACCGGGCTCTTGCCTAAGGGGTGCACGGCCTTGAGCTCCGCCGGCGCAAGCCGGGTCATGGCGTCGCGCTCATAAGCCTTGATCTCATAGGGCGCGCCAAGCTCCTCCAAAATCCACAAGATGCGCTGCGAGCGGGAATTGTTCAGATGGTGTACCGTGATCATAAGCGGGGTCTCCGGATAATCAGGAAGCGGTGAAATTCAGCGCAAGGCCGGCATGTGGCCAGCGGGCTTTGATTAATTGTCCGGTTCCGGATAAACAGACGACCACGTCCTTCCGGTCAGGCCCTGCAAAGCAGATATTGGTGACAAGCGGATCAGGCAGCGCGGTATGGCTGAACCCGCCGGCGGGGGTGAAAGTCGTGATCCCGCCGTTGAGGATCGTGGCGACGCACACATCGCCGTTCGCCTGCACCGCCAGACTGTCCAGATACTGATGACCCGGCAGCGTGCACACATGCCGTCCGATGACGCCGAACGCGCCGGGCGCGACCTCTCCTTCGCCGGTGATGTCGAACGCCCAGAGCTTGCCCGTCAGCGTTTCCGCCGCATAGACGACACTTTCGTCCGGAGACAGCCCAACCCCATTGAGCCCGATTGATCCGTGCACGGCCTCTTTGATCATAGAACCGTCCGGTTTCGCCCAATAAAGCCCGCCCATCATCTTGGTTCGGCCGAAGCTCTTGCCGAGATCGCTGAACCAGAACCCGCCCGCGCGGTCAAAGACGAGATCATTCGGCCCCGAGAGGCTGTGGCCGCCCACCGTGTCATAGACGCGCTCAAACCGCCCCGTCGCCAGATCCACCCGCTCGATGCGGCCGGTGGAATAGTCCTTCGCCGCATGCCCCGGCAGGCGCATGCCCATGACGTCGTGCCACTCAAACCCGCCATTGTTGCAGACATAAACCGCGCCGTCGGGGCCAAGCGCCGCCCCGTTCGGCCCGCCGCCGAGCTGAGCGATGACCTCAGCTTTGCCGTTCCAGACGCGGGTGAGGCTGCCCCGGGCGATTTCCACCAGGATCACCGAGCCGTCCGGCATCGCGATCGGGCCTTCGGGAAAGGCGAGCCCGTTGGCCAGGACCTCATACTCAAGCATAGTCGCCTCCCCTTTATCGGTGTGGGAAGCCACGCTACGCGCGAAATCGAAACCGCAAAAGGGGCCGCTTCTGTGTCAGCGGCGCTCAAGGATGCGCAAGGTCGCGGAGGCTTCGTCCTTCTCGCCGCGGGGCAAGACCTCGCGGGAGACTTCCATCCAAAGGCCTTCATCAACGACGGGGAAGAACGCATCGCCGTCGGGGCTCAGATCGATCTCGGTGAGCGCCAGCCGATCGGCAAGCGGCATCGTCGCTTCATAAAGCGCAGCGCCCCCGATGACGTAGACCTCATCCGCGCCCTTCGCGCTCGCCATGGCGCGACCGGCCGCGAGCAGCGCCTCGAGGCTGGGATAGGTCCAGCCGCCGGAGGCGCGAAAATTCGGATCGCGGGTCAGGACGAGGTTGTCCCGGCCGGGGAGCGGCTTGCCGATGCTCTCCCAGGTTTTGCGCCCCATGAGCACCGGCTTGCCCAGCGTCATCTGCTTGAAGCGCTTGAGATCAGAGCTGACGCGCCAGGGCAAGCGCCCGCCCTGTCCGATGCAGCCGTTACGCCCGCGGGCCGCGATGAGGGTGAGGGGAGCAGTCATGTCTCGGATAGCTTAGGCATCGTAAGCAGCAGATCGCACCGCAGATAAGGCGCATCCTTCAAATGATATTCCTCAATGTCTCGGTCGAGGAGCGCCGCACCGCAATTCGGTCTTGGAGCATGACCAGCCCGCCTCCTCTTTATCGGATGGGAAAGACGCCAGATGCCTGTATTGGCGGAAGCGCGCCTCACGTAGGCGAATGGAGTGGACGGCGACAGCAAGCCCCCGATCAATATTCTCATGCATACACCTTCGATGACGAGCCTAGGGCTAGCCAAATCGACCACCGACAAGAGTTTCGCCGTTTCGAAGGCGGCGACATATCCTAGCTCCTTTTCGATGATCAATGAGTCCAGCTCCGCCCGCGCCACACCACACTGTCGCTCGAAGGCTTTAGCGAGTGAGCTTTTGCCCATGCCGGCGTCACCTTCGATGGCCAGTACTTCCCAAGAGGCCATCTTGAGATGCGCGATCAGATCATCGCGGGCGAAGAATTCCCTCACACCGCAATCGGCGCCTTGATCGCCTTGTGGCTTTGATAGCCCTCGAGCGTGAAGTCCTCATAGGCAAAGGCGAAAAGGTCGCTCACCGCGGGGTTGAGCCGCATCGTGGGCGCCGCAAACGGCGCGCGCAAGAGCTGTTCGCGGGCCTGTTCGAAATGATTGTGATAAAGGTGCGCGTCGCCCAGCGTATGGACGAAATCCCCCGGTTTCAGGCCCAAGACCTGCGCCATCATCAGCGTCAACAGCGCATAGCTTGCGATGTTGAACGGCACGCCCAGAAACACATCGGCGCTGCGCTGATAGAGCTGGCAGCTCAAGCGCCCTTCGGCGACATAGAATTGGAACAGGCAGTGGCAGGGCGGCAGGGCCATGTCCTCCACTTCCGCCGGGTTCCAAGCCGAAACGACATGGCGGCGGCTGTTGGGGTTGGTCTTGAGGCTGTTCAATACGCCAGCGATTTGGTCAATGACGCGGCCGTCCGGCGCCGCCCACGAGCGCCACTGCTTGCCGTAAACCGGCCCAAGCTCCCCTGTTTTAGGGTCGGCCCACTCGTCCCAGATCGTCACCCCCCGCTCCTGCAGCCAGCGCACGTTTGTGTCGCCGCGGAGAAACCACAAAAGCTCGACGATGATCGATTTCAGGTGCAGCTTTTTCGTCGTGAGCAGCGGGAAGCCGTGGCCCAGATCAAACCGCATCTGCCGCCCGAACACGCTGCGCGAGCCCGTGCCCGTGCGGTCGTCGCGGTCGACGCCGTGATCAAAGATGTCCTGCATCAGCGCGAGATACGCGATGTCGGCGGGGTTCGGCGCGGGCGAAGCCGGTTTCAGCAAAGCACTCATGCCCCCAAGATGGAGCAAAGACCGAGATTCGTCACCCGGCCGGGCACGCCTGCGGCGCGGAGCGCGCGAGATCGTCCAAAACCCCATCCGCCCGAAAGCTGAGCCGCGACCCTACCGACAGCCCCGCCGCCCGCAGCGCCCGGGCCGTCCAATGGTTGCAGACATAAAGCCCGTGAAAGCTGGAGCGGCCCTCAAGAAACAGGCTCTGCGCTCCAGCATGCCCATCGCCTAGCACCACGGGCGCGCCGTTCTCGGTCGCCGTTTCGCGAGCGAGGAAGGCCGCCAACCCCGCGGCCTGCGCGGACGACAACGCCGCCGTTTGCACGCGCGTTGGGGTGTAGAACCGCTCCACCGGCTCGTCCGACCCGATCAGATGCACCACCGACGGGCTCGGCGGCGCGAGCGCGTCGAGCCCACGCCAGAACCCGGGCCCCTCCCGGTAAAATCCCGCTTCGCCCCACCCCACCAAAAGATAAGCGGCTTCCGGCATTGCCTGCCGCAGCGGGTGATCCGCCTCAAAGATCGCCGCCGGGATCGAAAGGCTTGTGTGAAAGCCGTTCGACCAGACCGTGATCTCGGTGCAGTCCTGCGCCGTCACGGGCGTCGTGGACCGCGCCGGCCCGGGCCATGTGACCTGAGCCAGACCGATCAGCCCCGCCGCAAGGAGCAAAACCCAGCGCATCGCTCAGGCCGGAGGGGCCGTCAGGATGCGCTTGCGAAACAACAGGCCCGCCAAGCCGGCCCCGATCAAAGGCGCCACGACGAAAAGCCAGAGCTGCCCGATCGCGGTCCCCCCGACATAGACCGCAGGCCCCAATGACCGCGCCGGGTTCACCGAAACCCCTGTCACCTGGATGCCCACAATATGGATCACCGCCAGCGTCAGCCCGATGGCGAGGCCTGCATGGGCGTTGGCCGGGCCGGGTTGGGTCGCGCCCAGGATCACCACCAGAAACAGAAACGTGGCCACGACCTCAAACACGAAGGCCGCCTGCAGCGAATAGCCCCCGGGCGAGCCCACGCCGTAGCCGTTGGCCCCAAGCCCATCCTGACTGATCGAGAAGTCCGCCGACCCCGTCGCAATCAGCCACAAGACCCCCGCCCCGATCAGCGCGCCGAGGCACTGCGCGATGGCGTAACTGACGAAATCATTGAACGTCATCCGCCCCGCCACAAAGGCCCCGAACGACACCGCCGGGTTCACATGGCACCCCGACACCGGCCCGATACCGTAGGCCATCGCCACGATCGCAAGGCCGAACGCCATCGAAACCGCGAGTTGGTCAAAGGTCCCCGTCGCGGCCAGGACCACCGAGCCGCAGCCGAAAAACACCAGCGTCGCCGTACCGATCATCTCGGCGATGACTTTGTTCATGCCAATTCCTCCCCGGAGCGCATTATGTGGCGCAAAGCCTAGCGCGGTTCCGCGACGCCGCGAAGAAAGCGTTTCCGATGACGCGAGCCTTGGCTAGGTTTGCCCCCATGGATGCAACTTCGATGACGGCGCTGAACGCGCTTGGCGATGCGATCGGCGCAAAGCTGATGGCGAGGGCGGAAACCGTGGCCGTTGCGGAAAGCGCCGCCGGCGGCCTGATCGCCGCGACCCTTTTGGGCGTGCCCGGCGCTAGCGCCTATTTCCGGGCGGGCGCGGTCGTTTACACGCCAAAAGCGCGGGTGACGCTGCTCGGCTTGACCCGGGCGGACTTGGAGGGCCTGCGGGGCGCGAGCGAACCTTACGCGGCGCTGCTTGCGCTCAGGACGCGGGAT
>JBILVS010000161.1:0-5737 GCA_044370335.1 Caulobacterales bacterium | reverse complement strand
ATCGCCGTCTCGCTCCATCGCAAAAGACGACAGATCAAGAATCAGAATTCGGAAGCATTGTGAATCCCCTTTGATTCCGGTCGGCCTAAAAACGCTCTAAACGGTCGCAGTGATCAATGGCTGCTCCCTGATGAGATGGCGGATGGATTGATGGCGCAGCCAGCACGTCAGCCGCCAACGTGATCGATCGCCGCAACCTTGAGCCATTCCAGACCGCTGTGCAGCCCTCGCGTCGTCCTGGTGTTTCAGAGACCCTCTAAAATAGAGAGAGCCGATCATTCCTGGCGCGCCTGACGGGCGCGATCATCAAGCCAAGAAGCACAATCGAGAGCGCGATCACGCCGAACGGGAGCGTCCAAAACGCAAGGGTCGCAGGGCTGACCTCGCGAGAAAACTGGATCAGATCATAACCTGCCGAGAGAGCCGCAATTAAGGCTATGGAAACCCCTCCCGCCGCGATCTTCCGATCCCTGACGACCTGGAGCTGGGCCTCAATCGCGGCGGCTTCACCCGACAAGGCGGACATCAAGGCATTCACCTGCGCATACATCGTCTCAAGCTTCAGAGCCTTGAACGTGGCGTCCATGAGCTCGAGGTAATACTCGGTGATGCGGATTTGGATCGGCTGGGTCTCGGCGACCAGCGTATCGCAAAAAATCTTCAGTGATCGGACAGAAGAAAGGCGAGCCGCGCTCACATGATCCTGCGTGTGCAGAATGGACCGGTTGGCGTAGTCCGAGGCGGCGCCAAGAAGCCATACCGCTGCAGGGAAAGACAAATAGACAAGCAGGATGGCGAACACATCTTCTTCGCGCGGGCCGGCGACGAAGGCCTCGCCATAGCCGATCCGATAATTGCGTTCCGGCGCGGTCGCATCCGTCTCGATATAATAGACGTCGATGAGAAGGTCATCGATGCGAAAATCGGCGATGGCCATTTCATGCAGGCCTTGAATATCGGCGCGCTTTGCGCTGGCCTCGCGGCGCAAATGACGTGTCGCGTCGATGGTCATTTTGTTCCGGTCGAGGAACACCGATCCCGCAAACAGAAAACGGACCTGCAGGGCTTTGAGGCAGCGGGTCAGCTCCTCAAAAAGCTCCAGAAACAGAAAACACGCCACATCATAAATCGCTCTGTATCCGGGGGTCGGAAAGCGCGGTAGTCCGCCCCCATTCGCCGAGCGCTCGCAGCTGAGAATGATATAGACGCCACCGGCCGGCGTAATCCATATTTCCGACCCGCAAAGCGTGTCGGCGCCGGCCACCTTGCTGAATTGTTCCTCCAGAGCAAGACCGCCCACATAACCCAGAACGATCGGCCGGCCGAGGGGAAAGCGAAAATTGTCCGGCAAGGGCCGCGTGAGGGGTTTGAAAGCCGCCGATCGGGTCTCAAACCATGATCCCATCTCCTGCCCGAGCCGCTCCCAGGTCCACGATCCCCGGCGGGCGAGGGACAAGGGGGCGCCGATGTGGAAAGCGATGCATTGTACAAGCGCCTTCGGCGGCAATTCAGCGTTCAGCATGGCCCAGCCCCTTGGTGTCGGTCGCGCTCGCGACAAAAGCCTTGATCAGCAAGCAGTTCGCGCGGATTCGGCTTGGGAGATCGCGCAACCCGGGCGTCTCGGTGCAATAGGCCCGCTTGGCCCCGTTTTCGAACATGAAGTCCTCAAACGATCCATCGCGATGGTTGAGGGCGACCCCGTTATCGAGAGGGGCATAGGGCGCCTCCGCGGCGTCGGCGACCCCAAACGCTTCCGCAATCACCGCGAGCAGGCCCTCTCGCCAGGCAGGCGAAGCCCCGGCCTGCTCATAGGCGTAAAGATACCCTCTGGCCTGCTCCCAGTCTTCGTGAAGCGATAAAACCCCATCCTGCCCAAGATCGGCAATGAGGTCGATATTGGCCAGGATCGCCTTTGCTTCCGCCGACGTCTCGGGGCTTGTGGTCCCAGTCCTGATCCATCCCGCATTGGGGTTTTCGCCAAACACATTATGCCGGGTGCCGCGGTTGAGGCCGGTTGGGTTCACAAGGGGAAGAAAGCTGATATTCGCAGGGGGCGCCGCACCCAGCTCCTGGAACAAATAGGTCATGACCCCCCACGCTCCGGCGGGCTCTTCACCATGGAATGTGGCGCCGACAATCAGGTTGGGGCCCTCGATCGGGGCGGTTGGGCGGAGGAGCACAATCGGCTGGCCATCGACCACACCAAGGGTCGAGCGCGTGTAGGCCGAGGCGTGCGGACTCGTTGAAAACCACTCCTGCAGCGTCTCAAAATAGCGCGCCGCGGAATACACATTCTGGGCGAAGTTATCCTCAATCGGTTTCGGCATTGTCAGACCCTGGCGATGGCTGCGGTGGCAACCGGCTCGCTTCTTAAGGACTAGGGCGCACCGACGCCGGCCACGCCTGTGATCCTGCCAAGGCGCCGACGGTGAGCCGCCCCTTATCCAGGCGGCAAGCCAATGCGTCAAACCACTTCGCCAAGGCCCCCTAGGGAGAGGCGGTAATGCAAGTCACGACATAGGCCTCGATCTGGCTAAGGATTTTTCATGGTCATGGCGTCGTCGCCGACGGATCCGTGGCGTTCAACCGCCAGCTGCGTCGCGGACAGGTCTTGAGTTTCTTCGAAAAACTACCGGCGTGTTTGCTCGGCATGGAAGTATGCGGGAGGCGCGATTATTGGGCGCGCAAGCTCGGCCGGCTCGGCCGCCAGGTTCAGCTCATGCCCCCTTCTTACCTAAAGCCCTACGTCAAAGGTGCGAAATCCGACGCTGCTGACGCCGCAGCGATGTGCGAAGCCGTGAGGCGACCGACGATAAGGTTTGTTCCCATAAAGTCAGCCTCCCAACAGGGCGAGCTTTGCCAGCGTTGGGTGCGGGAAATGCTGGTCCGGCAACTCACACAATTATCGAACGTGATCGGCGGCCTCATGGCGGAATTTGGTCTGACGATGCGGAAAGGGCGTGCATCACGTCCGGCAGGTTTGCGGAGGCGCTTACTCAGTCGGGGACGGATCATGGAACCATTCCCGAGGTCGTCCGGAAGGTCGCTTTGTCTCTCCGCGGACACTTCCTCGCTCTGAGCCTTCGGGTCCACGCACTCGAACGGCAGATCCTCTCTGCGGCGCGTGAAGACGCGCGTTTGAAACGGCTTGAAGCGATCCCCGGCATCGGACCGATAACCGCATCGGCGATCCTCGCAACAGTCGCTGACGCGGCTGCATTCCGCAGCGCGCGCGATTCCGCCGCCTGGATCGGGTTAACCCCACTCAAGACATCGAGCGGCGGCAAGGAGCGCCGCTGGCGGATTGCCACGATGGGCGACCAGTACCTGCGAAAGCTCTTCGTCATGGGTATGACGTCACGGGTTGGCGCCGCCATGCGAAACCCAGAGAGGGCCGATCCCTGGGTGAGGGATGTACTCAGTCGCAAGCCCACGGGCCTCGCGACGGTGGCGATGGCCAACAAAGCCGCCCGGATCGTTTGGGTCGTGCTGACGCGCGGTGAGGACTTCAGCGCCAGCGGTTTCTGCGCCGCAAACACAGGCCGATACGGGCCGGACACAGGACCGTGCCAAATCAGGCGCGCAAAAACGTCATTTCCCTTTGCAACGAAGGAGCCATCCACACAAGGCATATCCCGTGTCACTGATAGGGGTTGGGCCTCGGGGTAGACAGAGGCGCAACACGGTTCGATAATCGTGAGGTGCTCGTGATTTCAGAATAAGGTCATGAAATGTCGTTCAACGCCATATTTGACGATATTATTGGGGGGATGACCAAGGAGGAGGCCTTTCTGGCCATTCTCAGCGCCGCGGTGATGATCGATGGGGAGCAGGAAGGGAGAGAGGCAGAGGCGCTTGAGGCCCTGATCCGGCGGTCCAGAACCTTGTCGGCCCTCAAACCAAACGAAGTCGCCGCATTCAGAGCCAAGATCCGGCCCCGTCTGGCAAAGGAAAGGATCAATGAGCTTGTCAGCGACGCCTGTGCCAGTCTCAAACAGGAAAAGCCCGATGTCGGATTGTCCCTGTTGGCGCACTGCTGCGATATCATCTTCGCAGACCAGCATGTCCGCACGGAAGAACGCGCCTTTCTGCAGTCGCTGATATCGGCGTTGGGCCTAGCTGAGAAAGATGCGGAGATGGTGCTGAGGGCGCTGAAAATTAAAAACGCCCATTGACGCGCCTGAACGCTTTCAATCCGCACACAGATGACCGGAGAGAGACAAACCCCCGCTGTGAACGCTCCATCTCTTGTATTTCAGGGTCTTGAGGATAAAATGGACGCTGCGTTGCGGGGAGGGGGCGATGGCGAAGTCTCGCAGGTCAGAACGGTCAGCCTTGGACATGACGCTCGATGAGCTCCTCCAAGAAAGCAAACCCGCCTTCGCTCCGTTGGACGGCCTGTTTGGGTGGTTGAAAGCGTTTCGACCGCGCATGAAAAAGGACCAGGCGTTTTTCGCTCTGCTGGCCGCGGCCGCGGAGGTTGACGGCTTTCTGGCCGACGAGGAACGCGAAGAGCTCATGGCGATTTGCCACAGGACGCCCCTGTTTGCCGGCAGGAGCGTCGCAGAATTGGAGCGGATGCATGCGGCCCTGAGGCCGCGGCTGGCCAGAAACAAGCTGGCCGATCTCACCGAACATGCCGCCCGGTCGATCCCAAAGGACCTGCGCGTCTGCGTCTTTTGCCACGTGTTCGATCTGATCATGGCTGATCGCGTGGTCCTTCTGACCGAGCGTCAATTTATCGAGCGGGTGAAGGGACTGCTTGGGATTTCTGACGACGACGCCAATCGGATTGGCCGCGCGCTCAAGGCCAAGAATGCCTATTAAGGCGCAAGCGACCGGGGGCTTTCAATGACGATCGACGCCTTCTTTGACGAGATATCAGGCGGCATGAGCCGCGAGGAGGCTTTCATGGCGCTCCTTTTGGCGTCGGTCTGGATAGACCGGGACGAAGATGCAAGGGAGGTCGAAGAAATGCACGGCCTCGAAACCAGAACCCGGACGCTCCACGGCCTCCCGCGTCATCAGATCGCCGCCATCAAGTCCCGTTTGCGTCCGAGGCTCGTTCCCACGCGCATCGGGGAATTGGTCGAAGACGCCTGCAACAGTCTCATGACGGAAAAGCACGAGGTGAGGCTGTCGATTTTTGCGCATTGTCTGGACATTATTCTCGCGGATCGGCGCTGGGATAATTTGGAAAAGAAATTTCTCTCCAGGATTGTTGAGCATATGAAAATCGACCAGGACGAAGCCAAAAAGATGACCATAGTCCTTCTTGAAAAGAACAATATCCGGGCCAAATCGAAAAATCGTGTGAAGTAAGGGCGCAATTGATGCGGCATTGTTTCGTATGGCTTTCCCTTGGGATTCGGGGAAAGGCGCTGTAAAGTCGAAACCACATCCCCATTCCGACATTCGCGATCGCTCGAGGAGGCAATGAATGACGGGAACAACCTGGAAAACGCCCTATGCCGGATCTGCGATGAGTATTTTGCTTTCGATCATTTCCGGTCTCGTAGCGATTGGCGCTGGCGTACGCCTCAGTTTAAGCGGAAGTTCCCGTCGAAAAGTGCCGGAATTTTCGTGCAATGTTTTGATATCAAATCAGAAATCAGTCGGCTTTCGTGGTTTAAACTTCGTTAATGTAGCCATGTAAATATATAAAATATCATTTGCATGCATGTGGGGATGAGATATTATCTACCCATGCACATCGACATCGTTCCCAATCGGGCAT
>JBILVS010000159.1:0-5777 GCA_044370335.1 Caulobacterales bacterium | reverse complement strand
GGATATGGTCTTCGTAAGTATGAGCCGCCGGTTTGACTTTGGCGCTGGTCAGCGTCGGCTTCCGGAATAGCAACGAATAGCCCAGCACCCACGCCACGATGGAGGCGAAGCCCACAATCATCAACCCGATCAGCGCGTCTGTTTCCCACGTGACATGCCTTAAAGGCTCCGCGGCGTTGTGCATGAAACCTGCGGACCAGGCTTGAACAGCGCTACCGAATTCCGCCATCGCCCCCCACTCGCAGAGGGGGTTCCGAGAGGCCAACCCCGCCGCAAGCCCCGCGTCGGCCGCCCTCACCCCGATGCGTAAACCAGCCGCACCGCGGGCCTCGCCGATCCGGTCCTCGGAGACAAGCCGCAGCCCTCCCGGCGGGCGCGCGAAAAACCTTGCGCCCGAGCCCACGACAAACGGTCGTAGATAGATCTCATAGGCGTCGATCAGACCCCACGCGGCAAGGCTCGCGGCCAGTTTCGGCCCGCCCACATTGATCCGCCCGGTCTCTTCCTGCTTCAGCCGTTGCGCTTCTGCGGCAAGGCCTTCACCCAGCAGCACAGCGTTCGGCCCGACCTCCGACAGCGAGCGCGACACCACCCATTTCGGCTGCCGCCGCCAGGCCTCGGCAAAAGAGGCTCCCTGTGAGCCCCTGCGTCATCGTGATGAAATGCTGGAAGAGCTCGGGACCGGGGCCGAAGGCGGTGTGATCGACGAACCGGTCGAGCGACATGTTCGTCGCGAAAACGAATTCGGCCATGGCCTGACAACCTCCCCGCCTCACCCTACCGCTGTGAACAACGCCGCGAGTTCACCCGTGATCCGGGCCGGACGGCGCTTTTCGGCGTCGATCAGCGCCCAGGTCGTCTTCACCTCCGCCCTGACTTTGCCGTCAGCGCCCACAATCCGCACAAACCGGTCGAAGCGCGCGCCTTTGGGCTCGCCCACCCAAGTCTCCACCCGCAGCGTCTCGCCAAGCAGCGTTTCCCGATAAAAGTCCGCCTCGATCCGCGACGCCACCCACACCCACTGCGCCTGCAGCCCGGAGGAAGCGAGGGATCGCCAGTGGCGCACGCCCGCTTCTTCCGCCCAGGCGAAATAGATCTTGTGATTCACATGCCCGAGCTCATCAATGTGCTCGGGCGCAGCGGTCACAGCGAAGGCATAGGCCGGAACAATCATAGCCGAGCGCCCTAGCACGAGGCGCTCAGCCCCGTCACGCCATCTCGTCGGCCGCCGTCAAGCGACCGGTGGAGGCGCCCGACGCAATCGCCCGCGCCTGCTCGACCCATCGTTCGCGGACAATGCGTCCGCGGAAGCGCAGATACTGGTCGACCCACGCCACGTTGGCCGGCGTCCAGGCGGCGATCTGGTCGAAGTGATAAATGCCGAGCGAATGGAGCGTGGTTTCCAGCCGCGGACCTATCCCATGAATGAGACGCAGATCATCCGGCGCGCCGGAGCGCGGTGCGCCAAGGCCCTCTGGTCTGACCTCAGCGCCCGCCGGCACGAGCTGCGCCACTTCAGGCTCCGGCGCAGGGGCGGGCGCGACCGGAACCGGGGCGGGCACGGTCTGCGCCGCCTCCAAGTGCTGGACGCGCGAGGCGAGATAGCGGGTCCGCCAGCGAAGTTCGTCGGCTTCCAGATCCCGCAGCGGCGGCGCATTGCGCAGGGCGGCAAGCTGTTGAGCGAAAAGGTCGCGCTCGCCCTGCAGAGCGGCAAGCTGGGCCAAAAGCTCCTGCGCGCGGCTTTGCAGAGCGGGCATTGCGGCTCGGGCCTCGGCAAGGGCGGCTTCCAGAGCGGCGGCGCGCTCGGCATTGGCGGCGGCGTTGGCGTCGGCCTGCGAGGCGAGTTCAAGCGCGGTGACCTCAGAGGCTTCGAATTCGGCGATCTTGGCGTTGAGCGTCGCGATCGTGGCCGCGTCAGCTTTCGCCGCGCCTTGCGCCTCTTCGAGGTGCGCGACCCGAGCCGCAAGGTAACGGGCGCGCCAGCCCTGGCGGCGCTGCTCTGTCAGCTCATCATCGCTGCGGCCGGCCATGACCAGCGCGGGGGCTTCGGGCTCGTGGCTTTCCAGATACTTCACCCGAGCCAGAAGATACCGGACATGCCAGCTCAGCCGCAGCTGCTCGTCGGCGAGCCGGGTGTTCTCCGCCGCCAGCAGCTGAGGATCGAAAGCGGGTTGGGCTTGCGCCGCGGCGAGCTCCGCCTCGAGCGCGGCGATCCGGGCGGCGGCTTGATCGGCGTCGGCTCGGGCTTCGGCCAAGGCCTCCAGCATCGAGGGATCCGGCTCGGGCGCCGGGGCGGGCAAGGCGGGCCGATCCATCAGCTTCTCCAGATGCGCCGCGCGGGCCTCAAAGTAGCGCATGCGCCAGTGGCTGCGCCGCTGGTCTTCCTGGTCGTCTTCGCTGGGGCCGACATCGGCGAGCGGGGTCGCCACATGCACCTGGCTCTCCAGCCGTCGGCGCAACTCGGCGATTTCTCCAAGATCAAGCTCCCGCTGGTCGCGAGCCGCGACAAGGTGGTTTTCCAGTTCGGTGATGCGGGCGAGATTGATGTCGGAACGGGTGCGGTAGGTGTCGAGCTCGCGTTCGAGGGCAATGGTCAGTTCCCCGTCGCCTTGGGGCAGCTCCGCGTTCACCATGGCCACAAGCTCGCGCCGCAGCTGGTCCCGCTCGCGTTCGCGATCCTCCAAGGCGTCGTTGGTCCGCAGGGCGTGCAGCGCCCAGCCGGACAGCGCGCACAAGACCCCGATGATCACCAACCAACCGAACAGCTGCTCGATCAGATACGCCATTGCCGCTCCTCCGCCGTCGACGCCGCCTCAGCGCACGACGAACTCGATCCGCCGGTTGGCCGCCTGCCCCGAAGCCGTAGCGTTCGAGGCGCGCGGTTCATCCGGCCCTTTGCCGATCGCCGTCAGGCGATTGCGACGCACACCCTGCGCCGCCAGGTAATCCACCACCGCCTGGGCCCGCGCCTGGGACAGGCTCATGTTCAACTCCCGCGTGCCGAGATTGTCAGTGTGACCCGACACCTCGATCGCCGATTGATCGCAACGGACCGCCACTCGAGCGAGATTATCCAAGAGGGGCAAGCTTTGCGCTTCAATCGTGGCTTGGCCGCTTGCAAAATTGATGACATTCCGCTGCATGATGCGCGAGAAGGCCTCGGTGCAGGTGTCTGCATCGCCTGCCGCGAGGTCGAGACCCCCCAGTTCAGGGATGTCGAGCCCCTGGCCGGCGGCGGTCAAATCGACCCGCGCGCGGTAAGGCGCCAGAAGCCCCGGCTCATAGAACGCGCGGACTTGGGCGACAGCGCCGTCGTCGCCGTCGCCGATCACCACGAGTTGGTCGTCCACTAGCCGCACTTGCCCGCGGCTGAGGAGGGCGAGTTGCTCAAGGCCGTCGCCGGCCACGTCCGCCCACAAAGAGATTTCCGGCGCGCCAGGGCCGATCTCCATCTGGTCGGTGACCTCCCCACGGTTGAACGCCCGGCGCGCCCGCTGAACGATTTCTTCCCGGATGCGGGTGGTTGGCGCATAGCCGCGCAGCACAACGCTGTCGCCTTGCCGCTCCGCCTCCCAGAAGTAAGGGGAGATCGGCGCGCCGATCACCAGATTGCTGTCATCCACCGAGGTGACGCCCCCGGCCCACCGGCCGCCAGGACCCGCCGCCCCGAGCGCCGTTGCGATGACATATTGGCGGGTGGCCTCGTCAGGGGCGGCGCCGGACAAAATCGCCCGCTGACCGTCCATTTCGGCCGAGGCGAAGCCGTAGCCTTCATTCGCCAAAGCCTCGGTGACCGCGGCCTGCAGGCTCCGCTCGACGCCTCGGGCCGAGCTGTCGTGAACCCCGAACACCCCAATCAGTGCGACAAGGCCCGCGCCGATGAGGCCAAACCACAACCAAGGCTTGGGATTAAACCGCGGCGCCAGCGAGGGCAGGCCGCCCTCGCCCGGGCGGTCGCCATGGGTTGCGCTCATTGCGCCCGGGCGCGCCGGACGCGCGCCTCGTTGACGTAGCGCCGCAGGGCTTGGGCGTCGTCGGCGACCCGGCGCTGATAGGCCCCCATCACCGCCGCACGCAGAGCGTAACCCAGCGCAAAGCCGATCAGTCCCGCCGCCAAGTACAGCGCAATCTGTGAGGCATAAAGGCCCAACATGGTGAATTTCCACCCTTAGGCGACGCGAAGGGCCGCGCCGCATGCCAAAGAGAAACAGCGTTCTACTCTTGATCGGGCGTGGGGAAAACGGGACAACCCCCCGCGGTTGAACGCCGTGGGCCCCGATCCCCGCAATCCGAGAGCCGCTAACCACGATGCGATCCGAAAAGCCCGCGCCCTTCGAACGCATCACAAGCCCGTCCAACCCCTTGATCAAGATGATGAAGGCGCTGCACGCCAAGAAGGGACGTCTTGAAACCGGGCTTTTCTTGGGTGAAGGCCTTCGCCAGGCGATGGAGGCCGCCGATCTAGGCCGCAGGCCAGAAATCGTGCTCTTCGCCTCCGAGGCGAGCGAGCGCCCCGTGGCCCGGGCGTTCCTGCATGACATGACCCACGCCGGCGCCCGCTGCGTGGAGACGACGCCTTCCATCCTGGAGGCAGTGTCAAAACGGGACAACGCCCAAACCGTCGTCGCCGCCTATCGTCAGGCCTACAACCATGCCGCGGACCTGAAGGGGGCGGCGCTTCTCATTGCACTGCAGGGCGTCCGAGACCCCGGCAATCTCGGCACGATCCTGCGGACCGCCGACGCCATCGGCGCTGATGGCGTCGTCCTGCTCGATCAGGTCTGCGATCCGTTTGCGGTGGAGGCGGTTCGCGCCTCCATGGGCTCGCTTTTTGCGGTCAAGCTCGCGCGGACGGATTTCGCCGCCTTCAACGCCTGGCGCGCGGCAGAGGGGCTGCAGATGATCGGCCTCTCGCTCAGAGGGAAACTCGGGCCGGAGGCCTATGACGCGGCCCTTCCGACCGTGCTGCTCATGGGGAATGAGCAATCCGGATTGTCGCCCGAGCACGAAGCCGCCTGCGACGCCCTCATCAAGCTCCCGATGAAGGGCCGGGCCGACAGCCTGAACCTCGCCATCGCCACAGCCGTCATCGCCTACGACCATTGGCGCCGTCGCGGCTATGAGGGTCGCCGTGGATAGACAGAGCCGCCTCCTCATCGCCGACGATTGGCGCGACTATCGCCTTCTTGACTCCGGCCACGGCCAGAAGCTGGAGCAGGCGGGCCGCTACACCTTTGTCCGGCCTGACGGCCAAGCCCTGTGGCGGCCGCGGCTGCCCGAGAAGGCCTGGGCCAAGGCGGACGCGATCTTCACCGGCGGCGGCGAGGACGAGGAAGGCGGCCGCTGGCGGTTTGAGCGCCCCTTGCCGGAGCGCTGGCCCCTCGCCTGGGAGGGGATCCGCTTTCTGGGCCGCCCAACGCCCTTCCGGCACTTGGCGTTCTTCCCCGAACACAGCGTGCATTGGCGCTTCGCGCAGGATGCGGTCAGGGCCCACAGCGGCCAGCCTGAAGTGCTCAACCTCTTTGGCTACACGGGGCTCGCCTCCCTCGCCTGCGCCGCGGCGGGCGCCAAAGTCACCCACGTCGACGCTTCCAAAAAGGCCCTCGGCTTCGCCAAGGAAAACCAAGCTGAAGCCGGGCTAACGGATAAGCCCATCCGCTGGATCGCCGACGACGCTTTCGCGTTCGTCCAGCGCGAGCTGCGCCGCGGGCGCTTCTATGACGGGGTGATCCTCGATCCGCCCAAATACGGCCGAGGTCCGAACGGCGAGATCTGGC
>JBILVS010000158.1:0-5793 GCA_044370335.1 Caulobacterales bacterium | reverse complement strand
CGAATACGCCTGCCCCGAAACCCAGCCCATCGCCGTCTCGCTCCATCGCAAAAGACGACAGATCAAGAATCAGAATTCGGAAGCGTTGTGAATCCCCTTTGATTCCGGTCGGCCTAAAAACGCTCTAGCGCTGAGACGACGACGAAGTTGCGGGGAAAAACCTCCCAGAATCCATAGGCTTTGCGACATTTTCGACACAAGGCGCAACAGAAACACAGCCTGTTTGCGGCGCTGATCTGTCTTGAGGCCAGTTCTCGTTGGTAGAACTTTGTTGACCAAAGCGCGCCAGGAAGTGGCGACGCTGGTCTGATCGATTCGGGGAGAATTGTCTCGATGTTCACACGCTCTTTGGCCGTCCGCACGGGTGCGGCCTTATTGCCGCTGATCGCCGCCCTTGCGACGCCGGCCTATGCCCAGGAAAGCGAAGACGGCGACATCATCGTCACCGCGCGCCGCACGGCGGAAAATCTGCAGGATGTTCCGGCGTCGATTTCGGCCTTCACCCCCGAAACCCTGGATCGGCTTAATACCGCGGAGCCTGCGGGCCTGCAGGGCGCGATCCCGAACGTGAACATTGTCCAGGGCCGTGGCTCGGGCAATGCGCTGAACATCTATATCCGCGGCGTCGGCCAGCCCGACGCCCTGCAGACCTTCGACCCCGCCGTCGGCTTTTATGTCGATGATGTGTATTACAGCCGGATCCGCGGCACGCAGCTCGAACTCTTCGACATCGAGCGCATCGAAGTGCTGCGCGGGCCGCAAGGCACCCTTTACGGCAAGAACACCATCGGCGGCGCCTTCCGCGTCGTGACCCGTCGCCCCGGCCAAGACCCCCGCGCCGCCGCGAGCCTCGCCTTCGGCGACTACGGCCAGCTTGAAGGCCGCCTCTCCGGCTCGGGTCCCATCAATGACCAGCTCGCCATCGGCGCCTCGGTCTTCATGGCCACCCGCGATGGTTACGTCACGAACCCGCTGAACGGCGAAGAGTACAACGACCGCAACGTCGGCGCCGGCCGCTTCGCGGTGTCGTGGGACCCCTCGCCGAACTTCAGCGCCGACATCGCGCTTGACTATGCCGAAGAGCAAAACGCCCTGCAGATGGGCCAGGCCACGTCGACCCTGACCACCATCGGCTTGGCGCCCCTGCGCCCCATCGCCACGATCCCGGCATGGAACTTCCAGGCGAGCGCCACCCCCGGCCTGCCGAACAGCCAAGAGCTGAGCCATGGCGGGGTCCGCGCCACTTTGGCTTGGGACCTGGGCGAGAGCTGGACCGTGAAGTCCATCACCGCCCATCGCGTCCTCTCTTATGAGGACTACATCGACATCGACGCCACCACGCTTGAGATTGGCGATGTCTTCGTCGGCGTGAACCAGCATCAGGTCAGCCAAGAGCTGCAGAGCATCTACGAAGGCGACCGCTTCACCTTTGTCGGCGGCCTCTACTGGCTACAAGAGGGCGTGGAGTCGAACCAAATCGCCTTCGCCGATGATTTCGTCACCGGCTTCCTTGGCCAAACGAGCTTCACCCGCACGATCACCGATGAACTCGACACCACGAGCTGGGCGGCCTTCGCGAACGCCTCTTACGCGCTGACCGACCGGCTGAATGTGTCTGCGGGTCTGCGCTACACCAACGAGACCAAGGACTATTTCCGCACCACCTCGACCTTCTTCACCACGCCGCTGTTCAACAGCACCTTCGCCTTCCGCACCTCTGAAACCTGGGACGACTACGCCCCGATGGCCTCGGTGGACTTCCAGGCCACCGACAACATCATGCTCTATGGCCGCGTAGCCCGAGGCTTTAAGTCCGGCGGCTTCAACGGCCGCGCCAACAACCCCGGCGAAGAACAGCCCTACGCGCCTGAGACGCTGCTCTCCTACGAGATCGGCGCCAAAACCGAGTGGATGGATGGCCGCCTCGTCGTCAACGTGTCGGCGTTCCAGAACACCTATGAGGACTTCCAGGCCCGGGTTGGCCGCGTCGTCACCTCGCCCACCCAACCGATCCCCAATATCGACTTCGCCGTCCTCAACGCCGGCGAACTCGAGATCACCGGCGCGGAACTGGAGATCACCTTCAACCCGATCGAGCCGCTCCTGCTCGACGCCCAGATCGGCTGGCTTGACGCCGAATATGGCGAGTTCTTCGAACAGCGCCCCGCGACGCTGCCGGCCACAGGCTTTGTCACCCTTGATCGCTCTTGGCAGACCCCGGCCTTCAGCCCGGAATGGACCGCCCGCTTCGGCGCGCAGTATCGCTTCGGCTTCGCCGACGGCTCCGGCGTGACGGCCGGCGTCACCGCCCGCTATCGCAGCGAGCACGCCTTGGCGGTCGACAACGCCGACCTCGCCACCCGTGTTCGTTTCGCGGGCCTCTGGCAGGACGACTACTGGCTTTATGACGCCCGCCTGGCCTGGGAGAACAGCGAAGGCAACTTCACCGCCGCCGTCGTCGGCCGCAACCTCGGCGACGAGGCCTACCGCACTGACGGCCAGGAATTCTCCAGCGTCGGCGGCATCCGCACCGTGTATTACGGTGCGCCGCAGACCTGGACCGCCACGCTGGGCTGGCGGTATTAAGCCAACCGCAGGTGAAGCCAAACGCCGCCCTCTCCCACCCCCGGGGGAGGGCGGTTGTGTTTTCAGCCCTCCCCGCACAAGGATAGGCGTATGCTCCAGGACTCCTTCGCCGACCGCTTTGTCCCCACCGCTGACGGGCTCACGATCTACCTGCGGGATTATGCGCCTCTGGAACCGTCCGGGGGGCTTCCCGTCCTCTGCCTGCATGGCTTGACCCGCAACAGCCGGGATTTCGAGGTCATCGCCCCGCGCTTGGCCGCCTTGGGCCGCCGCGTGCTCGTGATGGACGTCCGTGGCCGCGGCCGCTCCGACCGCGATCCCGAGCCCATGCGCTATGGCGTCCCCACCTATGTCGGCGACGTCGTGGCCGCCCTCAATCATCTTGGGATCGAGAAAGCCGTTTTCCTCGGCACATCGATGGGCGGCCTGATCACAATGGTCTTCGCCGCCATGAGCCCTGGCCGGGTGGCCGCCGCGATCCTCAATGACGTCGGCCCCGAGCTGAACCCCATCGCCGTCGCCCGCATCGGCGCCTATGTCGGCAAGACCAACCCGGTCGACGCCTGGGACGAAGCCCGCGCCGTCACCCGCGCCAATAATGAGGCCGCGTTCCCCGGACGCGACGACGCCTTCTGGGACGGCTTCGCCCGCCGCTGCTGGCATGAAGAAGACGGCAAGATCGCGCTCTCCTATGATCCGCTGATCGCGATCCCCTTCGCCCAACCCCAAGGCCCCGCGCCCGCGGATTTGAAGCCCGTGTTTCAGGCGGCCTTCGGCGCGATCCCGACGCTACTGATCCGCGGCGCCCTGTCAGACCTGATCCTGCCCGAACACGTCGCCGCGATGCGGGGGCTCAAGCCCGATCTCGCCTTTGTGGAGGTCGCCAATGTCGGTCACGCCCCGATGCTTGATGAGCCCGAGGCGATGGAAGCGATCGTGTCGTTCCTTGCGACCGCTCCCTAAAGGCTGCGCGAAAATAGCGCCCGATACTCCGCTTCGCCAAACGGAAACGTGTGCGCCGCCGTCGCCAGATCCGACACCGCGTAGGGCAGGGCGCCCTCGAGGTGGTCCTCCACCACACCCACCGCTGACAGCCGCGTCGGGATGCCGATTTCCGCGATCAGCCGGGCAATGGCCTCAGAGATCTTCGCCTCCGCCGAAAGCCCCATCGCCTGCCGCAAGCGCGCGAGCTTGTCCGACGCAAGGCCCCGCTCTTCGATCATCGCCAGCGAGTGCGGCAGGATGATCGCGTTCAGCGTCCCGTGGTGCAGCTTCAAATCCGCGAGCCGCCCCAAAGCGTGCGACAGCCCGTGCACCGCGCCCAACCCCTTCACGAAGGCCAAAGCGCCCTGATAGCTCGCCATCATCATGTGCCAGCGGGCGTCTTTGTCAGCCCCATCCGCCACCGCGCGCTTAAGCCAGCCCTGGCCGATCCCTCGCCACACGCCATCGAGCGCGATCGCCTCCGCCGGCGGGTTCACGGGCGCGCCCAAATAGGCCTCGATGCAATGGGTCATGGCGTCCATGCCGGTCGCCGCCGTCAGCCGCGCCGGAAGGCCCACGCTGAGCTCCGGATCGCAGAGGGCCGTCGCCGGGATCAGGTTCGGCGAGACGAAGGTCTCTTTCCGGCCGTTGTCCATGATGATGACCGCGCCGACGCTCACCTCGCTGCCTGTGCCCGCCGTTGTCGGCACAGCTGCCAGCGGCGGGATTTTCCCGATGAGACGCGCCCCGCCGCTGACCGCGGCGTATTTGTCATACGGCCCTTCGTGGGTGACCCAAAGCCCCACGCCTTTGGCGAGGTCCATCGACGATCCGCCGCCCAACGCCACAAGGCTGTCGCAGCCCGCTTCCCCGTAAAGCGCCGCCGCCTCTCGCACCGCAGGCTCCGTCGGGTTCGTCGGCGTCCCGTCATAGACCGCCGCGAACGCCCCGCCGTTCGCCGCCTCCGCTTGCGCCAGAATCCCCGCCGCGCGAATGCCAGCGTCCGTCACCAGAAGCGGCCGGCTTGCCTCAAGCCGCTTCAGGATCGCGGGCAACTGCTTGATCGCCCCATGATCGAAAACGCAGGTGGTCAAATAGGTCATCGTCGGCATGGGCGCGTCCTCGCAGGTCAGTGCGCCATGCCTAGCCCTGGAAAGCCGTGAGGGGAAGGCGCCCGCAGCGTGCCTCTTGACGCTTCCGTCGGACTTGATGGAGTGGCCCCCCAACCGCGAGAGGAATTTCACGCGATGACCGCAGAAAGCGCTGCAGAGGCGACGCCGCCGCGAAAGGGCCGTAAAGCCAAGCGCCCCAAAGGCGTGCGCCGCCCCAAGGGCCGCCGCTCCTGGTGGCTGTTGCTCATCCTCTGGACGGTCGTGATCGTTGTGGTGATTCCCTTCAGTCTCGTGCTCCTCTACCGCTTTGTCGATCCGCCCCTGACTTGGACCCAGACTGGCCGTATGCTGGCCGGCGACGACGTCAGCCGCCGCCCCGTCAGCCTCGAGGCTATGTCCCCCAACATCGTCAATGCGGTGATCGCCGCCGAAGACAACCGCTTCTGCAGCCACCACGGCTTCGACCTCGAAGCCATCCAAGACGCCATCGAATACAACCAACGCCAGGAAGAGAGCGGCGCCGGCCGCCGCCGCGGCGCCTCCACCATCAGCCAGCAGACCGCGAAAAACCTGTTCCTCTGGCAGGGCGGGGGTTGGTTCCGCAAAGGTCTGGAGACCTATTTCACCGTCCTCATTGAGACCTTCTGGCCCAAGCGCCGGATCATGGAGGCCTACCTCAACGCCGCCGAATGGGGCGATGGCGCCTTCGGCGTCGAGGCCGCCGCCCGGGTGCATTTCGACAAAGCCGCCGCCGACCTCTCCCGCCGCGAAGCCGCCCGTCTGGCCGCGGTGCTCCCAAGCCCCCGGCGCTGGGATGCGAGCGAGCCGGGCCCCTATGTCCGCGGCCGCGCCCGCACCCTGCTGGCCCGTGCTGCTGTTGTGCGCAATGAGGGCCTTTCTGCGTGCGTGCTCTCGCCCGAATAGGCGGCCTTTGCTAAAACGCGGCCATGGCGAATTTCGTTGAAGCCTTCATGGGCGAGGCCCTGGCCCGCCGCCGCCGCATCGCCTCCACGATCGGGCCTTTGGCTCAAGGCCTGTTTGATCTGGCGGTGTTGGGCGGGGTGGTCGTCGGCTCCTTGGGGCTTTTCGCCTATCCCTGGATGCTGTGGGC
>JBILVS010000285.1:0-5805 GCA_044370335.1 Caulobacterales bacterium | reverse complement strand
CCCTCGGCACTGGAGCAAATTGCCGAGGCCGTGGTCAACCGGTTCGTCGCCCGGGAATAGGGTCCGGTGGCCTGGGTCGACGAGCCTGACGCATGCGAGAACTCTCCGGTAGCGACCGTAGAACTCCCGTGCGAGAAGTTGCCCGTGATGCGCAGGGTGCCATCTACCCAGCCCCAGGGTGAGGTTTGGCCGGGGGCGAGCGAATCCTTGAAGAGCGAGAGCCCGAGCGCCGCCCGAGCGCCCTCCACAGTCGTCGCGCCGGTCCCGCCAAACTCAATCCCGACGACCCCCTCGACCACAAACGGCTGCCCGTAATACGGCAACACATTGAGAATGTCGACGATCTCGATGCTGCCCGATCCGTCGCTATCCGGGTTAAACGGCACGTTAGCAGTGGACGGGGCCTCCTGAGCCCAGGTCCACGATGTGGCGGCCACGAGGCCTGCCGTCAAAGCAATCCAGTTCTTCATGGTGAGATGGTTCTTACATGAAACACGAAAGGCCACCCACAAGTTGCGGGTGGCCCTTCGAAGGTTGGTTGGTTTGGATCAATCTACAATGAGCAGGCGAACGACCGACTGGCGCGTCGCGCTCTGCACGCGCACCTGGTACATGCCCGCAGCCAGGCCGCTCACGTTGAGCGGAATGCTGTGCTGCATGCCTTCGGCTAGCGTGCCTTCGAAGACCTCGCCGAGCAAGGTGGCCCCCGTCAGGGATACCACGTCGACCCGGACACGTTCTTCTTCATCGAGCACGAGGCGCAAGGCCGTAGCGTCCTGGGTCGGGTTCGGCAACACCTCGGCGCTCCGGAACGTTCCCTGGCCCGCAGCGTGCGCATCGCCATCTGACGGTGCGAGACCGTTCGATCCACCCGTTGCGTTGCCCGTTCCCGGAGCAACCGGTGAATTGTCGCAGTTCACCGTGTTGTACAGCAACGTGTACGAGAATTGGCTCTCGTTTCCGGCGCAGTCCGTCGCCGTGTACACGCGCTCGACACTCACCGGCTGAGCACAGTTCAGGTCACCGAAGATGTCTCCGGTTCCGCTGTAGCTCACCCCCTGGTGCTGGCCGACCATAAAGAACCAGCCTACATACCCGAAGTTGTTGTTCAGGTTGCTTGCTCCGTGGCCCAGCTGCATACCGAAGTAGCCATTCGCCGGCTGGTGGAACAGGTTGAACTGCGATCCTGCAAACGATCCCCACCCGGTCAGCGTTCCCGACTGCAAGAGGCGGTAGGTCCAGTTCAGGTGGTCATCCACGAGAATCGGGCAGTCAAACTTGTAGCCCTGCGGTCCGGGTTGTGCGAGCCACTGGGTCCAGTTCATGCCCGGGCCGTAGGTCATGGAGATGTTCCAGCCGGCATTCGGGTTCGATGCGTGGACCACCGTTTGGGTCAAAATCCAGCGGCCATCTGCAAGCTGCGTAACTGTTCCTTCCTGTGCCAAATAGAATTGACCACCCGGGAAGTTGATCAACCGCAACGCATGCGGCGCCGTGTTCGAACACGATCCGGAAGCCAGCGGGGCAGGATTTGACGGCTCACAGTAGTTGAGCACGCCCGGTGCCGTGGCGATGCCGTCTCCCAGGATGGTCTCCTCGTAGGTCACCGTAACCGGTCCTCCGCACGCGTCTGCGAACGTGACGTTGCATGGTGCCGGCAAGTCGAAGTTGCCCTGGGGATCGTCGAAGCAGAGCTCGATGATTTGGCCGTTTTCGTAGGTGCACGACGAGACCACTTCTGGACCCGATGCGTCGATTACCGTGATGGTTTGGGTGTAGGTAGCGGAATTGCCTGCGCAATCCGTCGCCGTCCAAACCCGCGTAATCACCTCTTCCCCGGCACACGTGCCCTCAACCGAAGTGTCGACCACATCGATTGTGATGTCTGCACCGCAAGCGTCCTCTGCCTGGAGTGCTGCAACACTGACCTCGTCACCACATTCAATGGTGATGTCCTCCGGCAAATCGCCGATGAAGGATGGAGCACCGGTGTCCTCAACCGTGATCGTCTGAATCGCTGTCGCGGTGTTGCCACAATCGTCCGCAGCAGTGTGCGTCCGGATGATGGTGTACTCGCTCGCACAATCTCCTGCGATCACTTCATCGGTGTACCCGTAGGCAATCAAGTCCGCGGGAGAAACATCGTCCGTTGCACTTGCCAGTTCCGTCGGCAGTTCATCAATGCAGCTCAAGGAGAGGTCTGCCGGAACAGATGCGAAGACCGGAGCCACCTCATCGACGATGTTGATCACAACGACCAACTCCAAATGGTTCCCCGATGCATCCGCATGGGTGAACAGGGCCTCGATGGTGAAGTTTCCGTAGCAGTCTCCCGGAATCGAATCGTACGTCATCGTGCACGGGATGCCCGAGAACGGCGGAATAGAATCCGGGGCTCCGTCTCCGACACCCAGACCGCCTCCGCCTACCGTCGGGTCGCAGTTGTCAATGCACAGCGGCTGGTAGAAGTTGACCAAATTCTGCAGGCTACCGAAGTTGAGCAGGTCCTGGTAGGTCATCGTTACCGTCGGAACATAGGCAACCACCGTCGGGGCTTGCGTATCGCGGACGTAGATGGTCTGCGATGCCGTAGACGTGTTGCCACAGGCATCCGTTGCCGTAAAGGTCCGGATGATGTCGTAGTCCTGCGGCGAGATTCCGGGAATGATAACATCCGAAGAGGTGATACCCACCGCCCCATCACAGTTGTCCGTTGCGGTTGCAAGGTCCGTCGGAATCGGCGCATCGCACTCCACCTGCACGTCCGCCGGGACGAAGGTGAAGACCGGAGCCGTCGTATCCACCACCGTGATGACCTGGGTAGCAGATGCCTCATTGCCACATGCATCCGTGGCCGTGAAGGTCCGGGTCAGGGTGTACGCATTTGCGCAGTCACCAGCTGCCGTCGTTTCCTCCACTGTCACAACCACATCCCCACAGTTGTCGACTGCCGTTGCATCCTCGAGTGACAACACCTCGTCGCATTCAACCGTAGCATCTGCTGGAACGAAGGTGAAGGACGGAGCCGTCGTGTCCTCCACGTGGATGGTTTGGACCGCCGTGGCCACATTGCCACAATCGTCCGTCGCGGTGTGGGTCCGGACAAGGGTGTAAGCATTCGGGCACGTTCCAGCAATCACTTCGTCCGTGAAGCCATACACCAGCAAATCCGCTGGACTTACATCGTCCGTTGCAGAAACGAACTCTGTCGGGACGAGGGCATCGCACTCGAGCGTGAGGTCCGCGGGCACCGAATCAATCACCGGAGCGATGGTATCGACGATGGAGATGATGACAATCAACTCCAAGTGGTTGCCCGATGCATCATTGTGGGTGAACAGCGCCTCGATCGTGAAGTTGCCGAAGCAATCTCCCGGAATCGAGTCGTAGGTCATCGTGCACGGAATGCCCGAGAACGGATTCGATGCTCCTGTACCTGGTCCGCCTCCGCCTACCGTCGGATCGCAGTTGTCAACGCACAGCGGCTGGTAGTAGTTCACCAAGGCCTGCAAGCTTCCGAAGTTGAGCAGTTCCTGGTAGGTCATCGTTACCGTCGGGACGTACGCGACCACCGCAGGCGCCTGCGTATCCCGGACAAAGATGGTCTGGGTCGCCGTCGAGACATTGCCACAGGCATCCGTTGCCGTGAAGGTCCGGATGATATCGTAGTCCTGATCCGAAATATTCGTGACCTCAACATCCGCATAGGTTACAGTGACCTCTCCACAGTTGTCCGTTGCGGTCGCCAAATCCATCATCGGGATCGGAGCGTCGCACTCCACCTGAACGTCCGCCGGGACGAAGGTGAAGACCGGGGCCGTCGTATCCACAACCGTGATGGTTTGGGTTGCAGTGGACTCGTTGCCGCACGCATCCGTCGCGGTAAACGTCCGCGTGAGGATATACTCGTTTGCACACTCACCGGCTTCTGACGTCTCGTTCACCATCATGGCAACATCACCGCAGCTGTCCTCAGCAACGGCAATCTCCAGAGTGAGTTCATCGCTGCACTCTGCCGTGTAGTCCTCCGGTACGAACGTGAAGGACGGGGCCGTGGTGTCCTCCACCGTGAGGGTTTGGGTGTGCGAAAGGCCGTTGCCACTGCAATCTCCCACAGTCCACGTGCGGATGAGGGTGAAATTGTTTGCACAGGCACCCTCAACAAGTTCTTCCGTGAAGAGGACCTCGACTTCGCCAAAGTTGTCGGTAGCCGTCAATACGGCTGCGGCAGGTACCGCATCGCATTCGACCGTCGCGTCTGCAGGCAACTCCTCAACGAAAGCGGGAGCTTCCGAGTCGACCACGTTCACAGTGACCACGACTTCCGTGCTATTCCCCGAGGCATCCGAATGGACGAAGAGCACCTCCAGCGTGAACGTTCCTGGGCAAATGCCTGGGATCGAATCATATGTCACCGTGCAGGGAATCGCACCCGGGCCTGGGTTGCCTGGTCCAACAGGACCTGGAGTGGAGACTCCCTCGTCGCAGTTGTCAATGCAGTATGGCTGGTACATCTGCAGGAGCGCAGCGATACCGCCCATGGAGGCCAAATCTGCAGGCGTCACCGTGATTACCGGCTCATACGAGACGATGACCGGTGGCGTCGTGTCTTCCACCGAAATCGTTTGGACGGCGGTAGCCGTATTGCCACAGTGGTCGGTAGCCGTGAAGGTCCGCTCGATGGTGTAGTCGTTCGCCGAGATTCCCGGAATGATGACATCCGACGAGGTGATGACCACTGCAGCATCGCAGTTGTCGATCGCCGCAGCCTCTTCCGACGGGATCGGCTGGTCGCACTCCACCGTCACATCCGCCGGAACGAACGTGAAGACCGGGTCTACGTCGTCTACGAGCATGATGACCTGTTCGAACTCCGCCACATTGCCACAGCCGTCGATTGCCGTGTAGATCCGAGTGAAATTCATGTAAGGGGTCACACATCCACCGGCGAATGGTAGCGTCGAGAACGTGAGTTCCGCTCCGCTGCATCCGTCAGAAACGGTTGCATACGCTTCATCGTCATTGAATTCAGCGCACGGCACCTGGACGAAGGGCTCGGCTTCGATGACCGGGGCTTCTGCATCCTGCACCGAAATCAACTGTTCACACGTCACGAACGCACTGTTACCGCAGGCGTCTGTGGCCGTGGCTGTCCACGTCCGGACGAACGTGTAGCTCGCTCCGCAGGCAGCTGTGGCTTCCCCATCCGTGTAGGTTAGGGTGACTTCAGGAGCAGTGCCGCAGTTGTCCGTTGCCGATGCTGTGGCCTCACCGGTGAGTGCCGGCGAAACATCCGCAATACAACCGTCACCTAAGTTCACCGAGGCATCCGCCGGACAAGCGATGAGCACTTCCGGAGCGATGGCATCCGTGAGGGTCACAATTTGTTCGAACGTACTGGTATTGCCGCAGGCATCCACCGCGGTGTAGGTCCGCACATACTGCCCGATGGGCTGGACGCATCCGCCGGCGAAGGGCAAATCGGCAAAAGTCAGGGTCACCTCACCGCAGTTGTCTGTTGCCGAGGCTTGAGCAGCACCCGGGAAGTCACCGCAGGCAACATACACTTCACTCTCAGCTGCAATCGCAGGAGCCGTGGTGTCTTCCACCGTGATGACCTGGGAGTGCGAGGTCGCATTGCCGCTGCAATCCACCGCCGACCACGTGCGGGTCAGGGTGTAGCCGTTCGCACAGGCACCAGCCGTCGTGACCTCCTCAAACAACACGCCCAAACCGATGTCGCAGTTGTCCATAGCCGACAATACTGCTGCTGCAGGAACAGCGTCACATTCCACGGTTTCGTCA
>JBILVS010000045.1:0-19595 GCA_044370335.1 Caulobacterales bacterium | reverse complement strand
CCACTGCGAGCGCCGTTGAAGGCGTCCTCACCTACGCCCCTGGCCAAACGGCCGAGGTCACTTTCGCGATCCGGCCTGAGGGCGACGGCGCCGCGGTCGACGTGACCGTGGAGCAGCCCCTGGGACTTAACCCCCTCGCCCGCGTGCAAGGGATGAGCGGGGGTAAGGCTCAGACCCTGCTGGAAGGCGTGTCCACCGCCCTGACGGGGCAGTTGGAAGACATCCCGTCTTTCAACTTCGCCGATCTCCGCTACGACATCGTCGATCCCGCGGCCCGGTCCTTCATGTTCTTTGAAGCCACCACCACCCAAGACCCGGCGGAAATCAAAGAAGGCGTGGCGCAGGCCCTGTTGCTTGTCCGCCCGACCCTCGCGCGGTTCGGCCTGCAGGAAGCCGGCCGCCCGATCGCTATCGAGCAGGAATGGAATCAGGAAACCAACGAGTACCGCTTCCGCGCCGGCCTGCCATTCTCCGGCACGCCCACGGGGGACGTCCGGGGCATTGTCCGCGTGGGCGAAACCCCCACGGGCCGCGCGATCCGCGTCACCTATCAGGGTCCGGAGGCCAACATTATCCCAGTCTATGACCAGATCGAGAGCCTGATCGCCGCCCACCGCCTGACGCTTGGCCGCTCCTATGAGGTCTATCTCGACGACCCAGCCCAAACCGGCGGCTCGGCGGAGCGGGAAATCTACATCATCGTGGGAGGCGACACCGCCCTGATGGAGCGGCTCTTCCCCACCACCTCGGGTAGGGCGCAGTCCGGGGTCGACGGCGCGTTGACCCCCGCCGCGGCCCCGCCTGCGGCCGACGCAGCCGCGGCGCCTGCGGCCGACACGGCTGCGGCTCCCGCTCCGGCGGCCACAGAAGCGGCGGCGGCGCCGGCTCCGGCGGCGGCCCCAGCTCCGGCCCCAGCGACGCCTTAGGGCCTTGGCGAAACCTCGATTAGAGCCGCGATCCGAAAGGGTCGCGGCTCTTTTCATGATTGTGAGGCGCTCCCATGACCACCGCCCCCACCCTTTTCATCGACGCCGACGCCTGCCCGGTGAAAGAGGAAGTCTATCGCGTGGGGAGCCGCACTGGCTGCCCTGTAGTGGTCGTGGCCAACAGCTTCATCCGAACCCCGCCGGGGGTCCGGTTCATCACCGTCGACGCCGGCCCCGACGCCGCCGACGACTGGATCGTGGACGCCGCACAGGCCTTTGACATCGTTATCACCCAAGACATTCCGCTCGCCAGCCGCGCGCTTGCGAAAGGGGCCTTCGTCATAAGCCCCAAGGGAGAACCCTTCACGCCCGCCTCCATCGGCGCGGCGTTGGCGGGCCGGGAAATCATGGAGCATCTTCGGTCCATGGGCGAAGGCCTCAGCGGGCCGAAGCCTTTCTCCCCGCAGGACCGCTCGCGGTTCCTGAACGCGCTAGACGCGGCGTTGACCCAGGCCAAGGCGCGACGGAAAGCCTGACGGTGAAGCGGGGAAAAGTGGCTGGGGCGCTAGGATTCGAACCTAGGAATGGCGGTACCAAAAACCGCTGCCTTACCGCTTGGCGACGCCCCACCAGCCGGACAAGAGACCCCCGCCCGGCGAAGCGGAAGCGGCCTTCTAGCGAAGCGCGACGCCTCGCGCAACAGGGGGATGCAATGCACCCGCGCCCTTGCCGGGGGCGAAACGCCCCGCTATAAGCCCGGTCCTTCGGAGCATAGCTCAGCCTGGTAGAGCACCACGTTCGGGACGTGGGGGTCGAGTGTTCGAATCACTCTGCTCCGACCAAAATCCCGCCGACCGCTGCAAAGCGCCCTTTCTGGGGCCAGCTTTCCTTGACTGTTAAGGAGAGCTTCCGCGCGTCGGCCCTGTCCATTGTCGCGATTCTGGCGACAGTGCTCATCACCGCCACGATCTCGGGCGTCTTCGGCATGGCCTCCGGCGTCATCTTTATGGGCGTCCTGGCCGCGCTGTTGCCGGTTTCGGCGGCCATGGTCACCCACGGCGTGATCCAGATCGCGGCGAAAGGCTTCCGCGCCGCCGCCCACCGCCGCCACATCGCATGGCCAATTCTGGGACCCTATCTGGCCGGCGCCGTCGCCGCGTTCGGGCTGTTGGCGCTTGCGGCCTTCAACCCCACTGCGGCCTTCGTTAATCTCGTCCTCGCCCTCGTCTCATTCCTCGTCCGGTTGCCGGCCAAGCGCTTTGCGCTCAAGGCCCGGCGCCCCGCCCACCCCGCGCTCTGCGGCTTGAGCGTCACCGCACTCAACATCTCCGCCGGGGTGGCGGGGCCGCTGCTTGACGTGTGCTTCGTCAACACCAGCCTCACCCGGCATCAAACCAGGGCGACCAAGGCGGTCGCCCAGGTTATGTCGCATCTCGCCAAAATGGCGTTCTACGGAGCGCCTTTTGTGGCCGCCGCCGAGAGCGAGTGACTGCCGCCGCTGTGGGTGTTCGCCGTCGCCATCGCGCTGGCGTTCATCGGCAGGACCCTCAGCGGGCAAATCCTTGACCGCATGAGCGACAAAAGCTTCCTCGCCTGGACAAAATAGCTCATCACGGCGATGGGAGACTTCTATCTTGTGAGGGGTTTAAGCCTGCTGTGATGAACCTGAGCCACGTCGAGCGCGGCGATTCCTTCGTGCGCCTTGCGCCGATGACGGAAGCCCACGCCAAGCCCCTGGCGGCCCTCGCCGACGCCCATCCCGGCCTCTTCGCCCATTGGCCGCGGGACGTGAGCGGCGGCTATGAGGCGGAGGCGGCGTGGCAGCTGCAGGAGCAGGCGGAAGGCCGGTTCATCGCCCATGTCGTGTTCGACTCTTCTGGGCGCCTCGTTGGCCAGACCTGTTATCTCGCCCTGCGCCCGGCCCATGCCGGTGTGGAGATCGGCGCCACATGGTACGCGCCGGACGTGCAGGGAACCGCCGTCAATCCGGCCGCCAAGCGCCTGATGCTGAGCCACGCCTTTGCCCGCGGGGCGGAGCGGGTGGAACTCAAGACCGACGCCAACAACAACCGCTCCCGCGCCGCGATCCTCAAAATGGGCGCCCAGTTCGAAGGCGTGTTCCGTCGGCACATGAAGCGGCCCAACGGGACGTGGCGCGACACCGCTTGGTACTCTGTGATCCGCGAGGATTGGCCGACCGTAAGAGCGGGCCTTGACGACCGCCTCGCAGCGTTCGCGGCGCAGCGCTCTTAAGGTCTTCGCAACCGCGCCGGCTGTGCCATGTTACGCGAGAGAGATTCGCGAAAGTCGCAGCCGTTGCCGCTGATCACCCACGCCCTGCTTTATGCCGGATATGCGGCATTGGCCGCCTTCATCGGGGTGAGCCTGTCGAGCGTCGGCGGCGCTTCGACCGCAGAGGCTTTCCTGGGCGGCATGGCGCTATTCTGCGCCTTCGGCGTAACGCACGCGGCCTTTACGGCCGCCTATGCGGCCAGCGCAGCGAAGGCGGCGGAAAAGCGCGTCGCGGCTGACAACGCGCAATTGCGGGCGGGGCACCGCGAACTCTCCGGCGATCTCGATGCGGTCAGCGCCCGGCTCGATGCGCTCGATCGGATCGTCGGCGACATCGCCCACAAGCAGGCTGAACAGCTGCCCCGCGACGGTGAAGCCCGCCTTGTCGAACAAATTGCAGAAAAGCTCGCCGGCGCGATGGACGCCAAGATCGAAGAAGTGCGCCGGTTGTCAGCCCCCGCAGGACCGGCAAAGCCCCTGTCGCGGGGCCCAATCGATGCGGTCCGCGAGGCGTTGGCGGACAATCGGGTGGAGTTGCACCTCCAGCCCATCGTCACGCTGCCGCAGCGGAAGACCACCTTTTATGAGGGCTTCACGCGTCTGCGGGATGGGACTGGTCGGTTGATCCTGCCGCAGGAGTTCATCCCTGCCGCGGAAGCCGCGGGGCTCATGAGCTTTGTCGACAACGCCTTGATGTTCCGCTGCGTGCAGATCGTTCGCAAAGTGTCGGAGAAAGACAAGCGGATCGGCATTTTCTGCAACATCTCGCCAAAAGGCCTCGCCGACGATCTGTTCTTTCCGCAGTTCTACGCCTTCATGCGGGAGCACGCGGACCTGGCGGGCAGCCTGATTTTTGAAATCCCGCAGGATGCGTTCGCCACCCGCACCAGCGTAGAAGCCCGGGCCATGGCGCGGCTTGCGGATCTCGGCTTCCGATTTTCAATGGATCGGGTGACGCGGCTCGATACGGTCGACCTTGCCGATCTTGAGCGCTCAGGCGTGCGCTATCTGAAGGCTCCGGGCCAGCTTCTCATCGATCAGCTGATCCACGAAGGCCAGCGCCCCAAATCCTCTGTCACCCGCGAAATCGACGCCGCCGACGTCGCCTCGGTCTGCCTGCGCTTTGCGGTGGAGATCATCGCTGAGCGGGTTGAAACGGAGGCTGTCGTGCGGGAGCTGCTCGATCTCGATATCGGCTTGGCTCAGGGCCATTTGTTTGGACAACCGCGCCCGATCCGCGACGGCCTCATGGCCGAGACCGCCCCGCCTCCCGGATTCCTGCAAGACCGGGTCGCCCGCAGTGGGCAAAGCGGGTAGGCCGACCAGGCGCTGCGTTTCGTCCGCGGCGCTCGACTGAAATGGATGGCGCCGCTGGGTATGGCTTCTCCCATGACACCCCCGTTTGTTTTGGCCATCGTCGGCGGCTCCGCCAGCGGCAAGACCGAACTCGCGAAGGCTCTTGTCGCGAGCCTGCCGCCGGAGCGCGCCGTGCTCGTGCGCGAGGACGACTATTATCGCTGTTCGTCCGACGTCGAAGACTTTGATCCCGCCGCCTACAATTTCGACGAGCCTGCCGCGAAAGATCAGGCCCTGCTTGCCGCGCACTTAGTCCTGGCTCGGATGGGACGTTCTTTCGACCGACCGGATTATGACTTCAGCGTCCACCGCCGCCGCGCCGAGACGGTGAAGGTCGCCCCAGCTCCGCTGATCGTGCTTGAGGGCTTGCATCTGATGACCTCGCCTGTGCTGGCGAGCCATTTCGACGCCGTGGTGTTTGTCGATACGGCCGAGCCTGTCCGTCTCGCCCGCCGCATCGCCCGCGACATGGCCGAACGCGACCGCACCCTCGCCTTTGTGGAACAGCAGTTCCGAGATCGCGTGGCGCCGATGCACGCGCTGCATGTCGACCCGCAGAAGGATTACGCGACCCTGGTATTGAACGGCGAGCACCCCTTGTCGACGCTCGTGACGCTGGTGCGGACGCTTCTGCCTGAATGGCTCAAGGCTTGACCGCGGGCGCTCCGACCGCCACCTCGAGCGGCGATGACTAAGCTCTACCTTCTTGACGCCCTTGCTGCCCTTCACGACCGGTATGACGCGGTCCTCTGCGACATCTGGGGCGTGATCCACGACGGCGGCCGGGCGCATCCCGCGGCGGCCCGTGCGCTGCAGGCGTTCCGCGCCGCGGGAAAGTCTGTGGTCCTGGTCTCGAACGTGCCGAAGCCCGCAAGTCCCATCTATGACCAGCTCGACGAGCGCGGCTTCCCCCGCGACGCTTATGACGCCATTGTCACCAGCGGCGACGCCATTCGTGCGGTCCTTGCCGCCCAAGCGCCGGGACCGGTCTTCAAGATCGGCACCCCACGGTATGACGACATCCTCTGGGAGGGCCTGGGTCTTGAAGAGGCTCCGCTTGAGGAGGCGGCGTTCTTGGGGGTCTCGGGCCTGCGGGACCCTGAGACCGAAACGCCGGAGACCTATGGGCCGCTGTTGCGGGCGGCGAAGGCGCGCGACCTCGATTTCTTCTGCGCTAATCCAGACATCGTGGTCCGGGTCGGCCGGCGGCTGATCTGGTGCGCTGGAGCGCTTGCCCGGGACTATGAAGCCCTTGGGGGCCGGGTCATCATGGCCGGCAAGCCGCACGCCCCGGTCTATGCCTTGGCCTATCAGGCGCTGTCTCGGCTCACCGGCGCGACCGTCCCGAAAGGGCGCATCCTCGCCATCGGAGATGGACCAGCCACCGACCTTCTCGGCGCCAATCGCGAAAGCCTCGACGCGCTTTATATCGGGGGCGGGGTCACCACTGAGGCCCTCCGCAACGCCTTCACGGCGGAGGCCGTCGCCGAAGCCTTGGGGCAAAGCGGCGTCTTCGCACGCTATGCCATGCGGGACCTGAGCTAATCGCTTCTGCGGCGAAACCGCGCAGCATCGTCCCATTTTCATCATGGACGGGCTCGGCGCCAAGCCCGTAAGGTCCGCCCCCTCAGACTCAGGCCAAGCGCCTAAACAAACGCCAAAAAACAAAGATAAGGGAACAAGGGAATGGCTCGCGTTTCGGCGCTTTTTGACCTGTCCGGCAAGACTGCCATCATCACTGGCTCCTCCAAGGGGATCGGCAAGGCCATCGCCCATCGCCTGGCCGAGCATGGCGCAAATGTCGTCATCTCCTCGCGCAAGCTCGACGCTTGCGAGGCCACGGCCGAGGAAATCAACGCCGATCTCGGGCGCACCGCCGCGATCGCCATCGCCGCAAACATCGCGATCAAGTCCGATCTCGAGCGCCTCGTGGAAGACACGCGCGCCGCCTTCGGCCCTGTCCACATCTGTGTCTGCAACGCAGCGTCCAATCCCTATTTCGGGCCTATGAGCGGCATCTCGGACGATCAATTCACCAAGATCCTGCAGAACAACATCATCTCCAACCACTGGCTGATCAGCCTGCTGGCGCCAAGCATGCGCGCCCACAAGGACGGCGCGGTCATCATCATTTCCTCGATCGGCGGGTTTCAGGGCTCGGACATGATCGGCGCCTACAATATCTCCAAGGCCGCCGACATGCAGTTGGCCCGCAACCTCGCGCTGGAGTTCGGCGGCGACAACGTTCGAGTGAACACCATTGCCCCGGGGCTTGTGAAAACCGATTTCGCCCGCGCACTGTGGGAGAACCCCGACATCCTGAAACAGGCCACTTCGCATTCGTGCCTGAAAAGGATCGGACAGCCCGACGAGATCGCCGGAATGGCTGTCTTCCTCGCCTCTCCCGCCGGCGCTTTCACTACCGGCCAAACCTTCGTCATCGACGGCGGAGCCACAGCAATATGACCCAAGCGCTTCACTCTGTTGATATTCTCATCGCCCATGAAGGCCAATCCACCAGCCTGCTGATGGCTGAGCGCTTGAGCGAGGCCGGATACCGGGTCGCCCGGGCGCACCAGCTGGACCAAGGCTTTGATCTGCTTTACCGACAGAAACCGCAGATGGTTTTGGTGAGCGCGCGAATGCCGGAGCGCGGCGCGTTGAAGCTTGCCATGGCTGCAAAGGCGCGGGGCGCAAAGCTTCTGGTCCTTGATAATCCCGACAGCCCCCACGAGACGACCCCCTCGATCCGCGCCTTCACCGATGCGCGCTTCCTGCGGCGCCGTCACTCGCGCAGCGGGATGATCGCGGCTGCCGTGGCGTTGATCGGCCCGGCAGGGGCGGAGCCGGACACCGCTGCTGCGGCCTGAGTTTTAAGCGCCGCATCGGCGGTGCAGCCAACACCTCCATCCGCTCCCGGATGATCCGGACCCTGGGGAATGATCGGGGAGCGGCGGAGGAGCTGGGCGATCCGGCTGCCGTAAGGTTGTTTTGGGTTGGGGTTTGATCGCCTAGTGTTATCGGTCGTTCGCTGCGGCGTGCACAGAGGTTTTGCCGGGGCGACTCACGGCGCGGCTCAACCGGGCTGTGGCGGAGTTTGCCTAGGCGAGGGCCTTTCAGCGCCCCTCTACCCCCGGCCTTCAAACGGGTTTTTGTTCTGCCGCACGATCAACCGGATCGGCGCCGCAGGCAGGTTGAAGGCCTCGCGGATGCCATTGACCAGATAGCGCTTATAGCTTTCGGGCAGCTCCGAGGCGCGGGAGCACATGAGCACAAAGGTCGGAGGCCGCGCTTTGATCTGGGTCATGTAGCGCGGCTTGATCCGCCGGCCTTTGACCGCCGGCGGTGGGTGGCGCTCCAGCATATAGGCCAGCCATTTATTGAGATCTCCGGTTTTAACCCGAGCGTTCCAGTCCTCATAAGCGGTCAAGACCGCCTCCATGAGGGCGTCGAGACCCCGTCCGGCGATGGCGGAAAGCTTCACCAGCGCCGCGCCCCGGGCCTGCGGCAGGCTTTCGTTCAGCCGCGCGCGCATCTCCACCATGTGGGAGCTGGGGTCCTCAACCTGGTCCCATTTCGCCAGCGCAAAGACGATCGCGCGCCCCTCGTGGATCACGAGGTCGGCGATGGCGAGATCCTGCTTTTCAAAGGCCTCCGACTGATCCATCACCACGACGCAGACATCGGCGAAGCGGATCGCGCGGATCGTGTCCGCCACGCTCATCACCTCAAGTCGTTCCTGCACCTTGGCTTTTTTGCGCATTCCGGCGGTGTCGATCAGGCGAAAGGCGCGGCCCTTGTAGTCCCAATCCACGCTGATCGCGTCCCGGGTGATCCCGGCTTCCGGCCCCGTCAGCATCCGCTCTTCGCCCAAAAGCGCGTTGACAAGGGTCGACTTACCGGCATTGGGACGGCCGATAATGGCGAGATGGATCGGGCGGTCGCGCCCCTCTTCGTCGCCCTGAGGGGCGGTGAGCGCCGGAGCGGCGGCGAGGATGGCGGCGTAAAGGTCGCCCATCCCTTCTCCGTGTTCGCCGGAGAGCCCGATGGGTTCGCCCAAGCCCAGGCTGTAGGCCTCAAGGACACCTTCTTGACCAGCTTTGCCCTCCGCTTTGTTCGCCCCGAGGATCACCGGCTTGTCGGCGCGCCGCAGGAGGCTTGCGAACCGCTCGTCCATGGGCGTCAGGCCGAGACGGGCGTCGATCAGGAGCAGGATGACGTCGGCGTCGGCGATGGCGGCCTCGGTCTGCGCCCGCATCCGGGCTTCGAGGCTTTCGTCCGTCAGGTCCTCAAAGCCCGCCGTGTCGATGAGCGCAAGATCAAGGTCGCCGAGGCGGCCGTGCGCTTCGCGGCGGTCACGCGTGACCCCTGGCTGGTCATCGACAATCGCGAGCTTCTTTCCCGCCAACCGGTTGAACAGGGTGGACTTTCCCACGTTCGGCCGCCCGACGATCGCGAGCTTCAGCCGTCGCATCCGTCCACTCCTTTTTCCGGCCCTTAGCCCAAGGCCTTAGCGCAGCGCAATCAGCCGCGCTTCATCGGTGACGATATAGATCGTGCCTTGCGCGGCGATCGGCGGGATGAAGACCGGCCCGCCGACATCGCGGGACGCGGTGATTTCCCCTGTTTCCGGGTTCACCGCGATCACCTCGCCCTCGGAAGAGGCCAGCACCAGACGCCCGCCGGCAAGGATCGGTCCGGTCCAGGCGATGCGGCCTTCCCGGTCCTCTTCGTCTTCGAAGCGCCGCAGCTGAGTGACCCAGTAGGCGTTGCCGGTGGAGCGGTCGAGACAGGCGAGTTCACCGTCCACGGTGACGGCGTAGATCTGTTGGCCGGCGACCCAAGGCGTCTGGGTGGAGGCGAAGCTGCGCGCCCACAGCCGCTGGCCCGAGCGCATGTCGATGGCGGCGATCACCCCGGAATGGCTCGCGGCAAAGAGCGTGCCGCCGTCAATGGCGGGCCGACCGGCGATATCGTTGATGGCCGACAGCGACGTGAGCCGCCCTGCCCGGGAGAGCGCGTCCACCCACAGACGGCGGCCGTTGGCGGCGAGCAACGCCACCAGTTCGCCCGAAGCGAAAGGGGCGACGATCGTCTCGCCATCCACCGCCGGGCTGGAAGCCGCCAATATTCGGGCGGGTTCCGCGATCGCCTGGTGGGTCCACAGGACATCCCCTGACCTTGCGTCAAAGACCACAAGCTCACTGTCGTTGGTCACAGCATAGAGCCGGCCGTCCGCCACAGTAGGCGCGGCGTGGAACGGCGCTTCGGCGCGGGTGCGCCACAGCTCCACGCCATTGGTGTCGAAGGCGATCGCGTCGCCAAAGCCGGTGACGGCAAAGACCACACCGGCATCGGCGGCGAGTCCGCCGCCCAAAGCGCGCCGATCCGGTCCACCTTCGGGGCGCAACCGCTGCGACCACAGCCTGTCGCCGCTGTCGGCGTCAAAGGCTTGCAGCTCATGGCGCGCATCGAGGAAGTACAGCACACCGTCCATCACGATCGGAGGCGCGGCAAGCTTTTCGTTCCGCGAGGAGCCCGCGCCGAGAGACGCGCGGAACGCAATGTCGAACCCGCCTTCCACGAGGACATGGCCCGGCGTGTTGGTGGCGTTGCCGCCCGGCTGGGTCCAGTTCGGGAACGGCATCGCCGCCGGCGGGGCGATGATCCGGCCCGCCAGAGCGGGATCGGAGGCCAGAGCCTGCTCAAACGCCAGAATGGAGACCCGACCATCCTCCGGCACGGTGGCTTGGGGGCCTTCATTCCCGAAGGGCCACACGGCGTCGCCCACGCTTTGCACCGTCGAGCACGCGGACAAGGCGGCGGCCGCCGCAAGAACCGTCAAGCCGGTCAACCGGGTCATTGCGCTGCTCCTTCTTCGGTGGCGGCTGCGGGGACGGCAGCAGAGGGGGGTGCTTGAGCGGCGGAGGTGTCCGCCGTCGTCCCTGCGGGAGATGGGGTGTCAGGGGTTTCAGGGGCCGCGGCCGGCCCAAGAACCGCCGGGGCCATGGCTTCGGCCCGCTGACGGATGGCGTCGGGCGTGTTCACATCGAGGGCGAGTTGGTCAAACAGATCACGGGCGCGGTCGACCTGACCGGCTTCCCAGGCTTCGATCGCCAACAGCTCGCGGGCGGCAGCGCTGATTTCGCCGGCGGTCTGGTCTTCCAGCAGCGGGACGAGACGCGTTTCAAGAGCGGCGAAATCCTGGGTGTCGGCGGCAAGATAAGCGGCCCGGAGACGGGCGCTGTCCCGCACGATGGGGTTGCTGGAGACCTCGGCGGCAGCGTCGAACTTTTCGATCGCGCCCGCAAGGTCGCCTTGCTCCACCAGGATTGCGGCCTCCGCCATCATGGAGAACGCGCGATAGACCCCCTCATTACGGCCGTCGAACGCCTCGAGGCCGGTCTTGGCGTCATCCAGCCGCCCTTCCTGCAGGTTGGTAATGATGGCGGCGAAGGCCTCGCTGTTTTCCCGGCGGCTTTGCTCTTGGTAGTTACGCCAAAGGATCCCTGCGGCCATGCCCGCCAGGATCAAGCCGAAACCGACCGCCAGCCACAGGCCCCACTTTTTGAAGAACGTAATGTAGCGATCCTGACGGATCTGTTCTTCTACTTCTTCAAAAACGTCGGTCACTGACCCGGTCCCCTTGTTCTGACCCTCGTCCGCCGCAACGCCCGTCCTGGCGGTGGTGGGGCCGGACACCCATCACCCCGAATCCCCCGCGCTGTGGCGAAGTCACGCGCACGCTAGCCTTGCTCGCCGTTCCCTTCAACGCGTCCGCGCTGTTGGCGTTGCGCGCCTTTTTTAAGGGCGTAGGTTTCGGCTGCGGCAGGAAAAAGGCGGGCCCTGACGTCTTTGGCGTAGGATTGGGCGGCCCCCGACACCACAGACTTCAAATCCGCGTACCGCCGCACGAACTTCGGCGTCCAATCAAACAGGCCCAGCATGTCGTCGGTGACTAGGATCTGGCCGTCGCAGACCGAAGAGGCGCCGATGCCAATAGTCGGCGCATTGACGAGGGCGGTGACCTCTTGGGCGAGGTCCTCGGCCACCCCCTCCACGACGATGGCGAAGGCGCCGGCATCGTCAGTGGCTTTGGCCTCCGCCAGCACGCGCGCCCACTCCGCATCGTTGCGACCCTTGGCTTTGAAGGCGCCGTCGACATTCACCGCCTGGGGGCGCAGGCCCACATGGCCCATCACCGGAATGCCGCGGCGGACCAGATATTCCACGATCCGCGCGACTTCCGGACCGCTTTCGACCTTCACGGCGGCGCAGCCCGTCTCTTTCATGACGCGGGCGGCGTTGGCGTAAGCCGTTTCGGGGCCGGCCTCGTAGGAGCCGAAGGGCATGTCCACTACGACCATGGCGTGGGAGGCGCCGCGCATCACCGCCTGGCCATGCAGGATCATCATCTCCAGGGTCACGCCTACCGTATTGGGCAGGCCGTGCACCACCATGCCGACGCTGTCACCCACGAGGAGCAGATCGCAGTGGGGATCGAGTAGCGCCGCCATCGGGGCCGTGTATGCGGTAAGGCACACCACGGGTTCGCCGCCTTTGCGGGCGGCGATCATGGGAGCGGTGACGCGCTGAACTTGGGAATGCTTGGACATCGCCAGGGGCTTAGCCTCTGAAGACGCCCCCGCCAAGGCTGAGCTTCACGCTTTCGCGTTTGAGAAGAGGGCCCGCCTAAGGAGGAAGCTCAATCGGCAGAGCGCCGGAGCCAGACCACCCCCGCGCCCGCCGCCGCGCCTAGCCCCATCAGAACCGGCATCCCAAAAGACACCACCGGCAGTTGCGCGGTGACGAGCATGGCCAGATCCGGCCCCGCTGCGGCCATCAACCCAGGGCCCACCGTCTGCAACGCCTGCCAAAGACCGAAGGCGCCCGCGCCCCCGGCGAAGCCCATCAGCACAGCCTGCGCGCCACGACCCAACCGACGCCGGCCTTCGGAAGCAGCGACGCGAGCGCTCAGCGCCTGGGTGAAGCTGTCGTCGGAGGGTTGGTCCGCCAAAGCGAAGGCCCGCTTCAGCTGAGCATCAAAGTCGGTCGTGTCCGTCATCGCCCTTCCTCCGGGCTCAACCAGCGTCGCAGCTTATCAGTTCCTCTTAACACATGGGACTTTACTGTCCCAAGGGGAATTCCAGTGACCTCGGCGATCTCACCGTGGCTTAGACCTTCGCCGTGATTCAAGGTGACACAAAGGCGCTCGGCGTCTGAAAGCTGGGCCAGAGCCTTTTCAAGATCGATTTTGGCTCCCGCCTGCGCATCGGGCAGGCTGTCTTCGCTGATCAGCGGCATAGTGTCGTCGAGGCTGTCGTGCCCCGCCCGCATCCGCCGGCGGCTCATCAGGAAGGCCGTCACCGCGATACGGCGGAACCAGCCGGGAAACGCGGCGGGTGTCTGCAGGTCGCTCATTCGATCCCAGGCTCTCATAAAGGCCTCCTGCGCCAAATCGTCGGCTTCGGCGTGGTTGCCGGCGCATAACCTGCGGAAAAGCCCCCGCGCCCACGATTGACGGCGTTTCACCAATTCGGCGAAGGCGCCCTGATCCTTGGCCTTCACCGCCACGATCAGGGCCGCTTCGCTGGCGTTCGCCCAGTTGAGGTTTGCGCCCGCCATGACCGCGCCGCCTCGTCTGATGATTGTGCGTCGCGCTTACCCCTGATCCAGAGGCTTCTCTTTGCTTTTCGCCGAATAGTCGACAATGGCCAAGATGATGAAGGCGAGCCCGAGGCATCCCACAATGACGGCGGCGACGAACATTCCGTTATCGGGGCTGAATCCGTCGGTCATCCATCCCGCCAAGCCGAGGCCGATGGCGAGGAAGGTCAACACCACTCCGGAGCCCAGGGTCCGGCGGGGCTGGTCTTGCCGCGACTTGGGGCGTTCGGTCTCGTAAAGCTGCTCTAAGATCTTGGGGTCGAGCGTCTGACCTTTGTCCAAAGCCTGGCGCATCAGATCCATCCGGGCGATCCGCCCCTTGTGCGCCAGATAGATCGGCACGATGACCACCGAGCCCAAGAAGAGGAAGAAAATCATAGGAATCAGGATCTCACCAGACATCTGTCTCGTCTCCATCGCCACCGCGCTCCAACAGCGCGCCCCGTTGTCTTGGAGATGCCATGAATATCCGCTTCGGATGCAAGGCTCCCTGCAGATTTTGACCGCTTCGGGGCTTTAGCCTCGGGCTGACCGGAGAGCGGCCTCATAGACCCCAGGCGAAAATCCGGCGAGGAGCACCCCCTCCCCTTCCAGGATCGGGCGTTTGATCAGCGAGGTGGCCCCGTGCATGAGGCGGATCGCCTTGACCTCGGTCAAGTCCTGCTTGTCGGTGTCCGGTAGACCGCGAAAAGTGGTTCCCGCCCGGTTGATCACCTTCTCCCAGCCGAGCCCCGCGCACCATCGGCGGAGCATCGCCTCATCGACGCCCAGGGCTTTATAGTCATGGAAGGCATAGGCTACGCCTTGGCCATCGAGCCAGGCACGGGCCTTCTTCACCGTGTCGCAGGATTTGATCCCATAAAGCGAGAGGGACATCGGGCAGGACTCCTTTGCCAGTCCTCAGCTCAAAGCTGATTCTGACGTCGGCGTCTTGCGGCGGTTCCCTGTGGGACGAGATCAGCTGCGGCCAACAGGGTCAGTCCCGCTCATGCCAGAGCCGCTTAGGCCGGACCGCATGAGCAAGGCCATGGCGGCGCTTTCCTCAGCATAATCCTGTTGGATCTAGGCCATGAAGGCGGTCTGAGCCTCCAGCATCTCCTGAGGGGTGCGGCTTGAGGCGGCGGCCTCGGCCCAGGCAACGAAGGCCTGCAGCCGCCTGGCTCAGAAGTGGAGGCTCACCTGCGCCAAGGACCGATAAAGCGACATCGGCGCAAGGGCTTCTTCATTGATCGCGTCGGCCTGGGCATCAAGGGCGGCTTGGGCGGCCCTGGGGACTTGGCGGCTGTTTCCCGACCTACGGCGGGGCTCGGTCATAACCAGTGCCCTATGTCCCATGTCCCATCGACCGATGAGTAACCTTTGCCATCCTCGGGGAAGCGACGCAACGGTCACAGCAACCGCTGGCCTCGCTCAGGACCCAAGTCTTTAAAGGTCAGGAGTCCTTCAAACAGGCTGCGGATCACAGGCTGGGTCGTTGCGCGGACACCGGCTCGCGCCCCGGCGTCCTCGAAATGCTGGCGCTCTGTGTCCCGGGCGAAGCCAAGGTTGTCGGCGGTGTCGCGCGCTGTTGATCCGTGAGGCGGAGCGTTTCAAACAGCGCCTGCGTATCAGTGAGACGGGTGATCCGGCGGCCGCTTTCGAAGGCGAAGCAGCCGCGATATCGCAGCAGGGGGAGCCGCCCAAGGCTACCATTGATCGCCCCGGTTTCACGGCGAACGAACACGAGCCGGGCTGCTCGCCGGGCACATGGACGGGATGGGTGTAAACAGGGCCAATCTTACTGAATCAGAAACTGAGTCAGTCGGTCGAACACCGGAGGAGGGGCCTCAGCCAAGATCAATACCCGCAGGTTGGCCGCCCTGCCTGGGACGGGAGGGGGTAGCCCCTCAGGCCCAAAAGGCCCAACGGCTCCTCAGCGCCGTTGGGCCTCCGCATCCGTCTCCCACAGCGCCAACTTGAGCGCCGCATCTCCGGCCGCCTACTCCCCAGAAAAGGGGATGGGTCGAGCGCGACCCCGGTTCTCCTTCAAGGCCGCTTGGCCGGAAACGCCCACGGTAGACGTCGGCGAGGGAAATCGCGCAGTGGGCCAAAGCCCGGATCACAAGCTGCAGGCGGGTGGGGACTTTGAAGCGCCGTTTCGCTTCCTCGATGCGCCAATGGACGGTGTCGGGTCTAAGGCCGAGGATGGCGGCAGCCTCCCAGTCGCTCTTGCCGCGGGCGACTTGGACCAGACGGTCCCGCTGGGACGCCGAGAGCCTTGGAGCAGGGGCTGTAGCGTCACTCTCGTCCAACAGGCGCCGGGCCGTTTCCAGGGCCACTCCCGCGACATAGGGCAGAAGCGCCTCGGCGCGGGGGTCAGTCGCCCTACACCCCCACGACGAACGAACATACCCCCATCCGCTCTTCGGGGACATGAATCGGCGTTGTGAACCCCACCCCAAGGCCAAACAGCTTGGCGTCCTCCATGATCGCAATCTGCTTGTCAGTGAGCGCGATCAGGGAAGGCGGCTCCGACCGAAGAAAGCCGCGGGCGATCTTGCGACAGACCGCAGCGATGGGATCTTGGTCGCCGTGACGGCGGGCGCGATAGCGAGCGACCCTGCCGCTGGGATAGGCGGTCAGGAGCATGCCGCGGCCAGCCGAAGCCCTCGCTCCCGTATGGGTCAGGACCTAATAGCGGAGGCCCGCAGCCGCTGCGACCTCGTCGATGGCGTCGCGCAATGCGTGTTCCGTGACGGCGACCCGCAAAGCCGCGAGGAAGGGCGGCGGCGCCTCCAAGGCCATATCGATGCTCGCCTTCTGCCTCTCCCGACGACGCCCAGACCTTAAGTGACCTTGGCCCGGGCGGCAAAACGCGGTTCGCGGAAGCGCTCGGACGTCACCACCTCTTCTAAGGCGTCAAAGGCCCGCCAAACCTCTTCAAAAGTGAGATAGAGTGGGGAGAAACCGAACCGCATGGCGTCCGGCGCCCGGAAGTCACCGATCACGCCCTGGGCAATCAACGCCTGTACGATCGCGTAGCCGTCGGCGTGCAAGATCGTGACGTGTCCGCCCCGCTGCGACGGATGTTCGGGACTGGCCGATGCGAGCCCGAGCGCTTTGGCCCGCTCAAGCCATAAGACGCCCAGCGCCCGCGCCTTTGCCTGCGCTTGGGCAAGGTTCACCCCTTCAAACGCGTCCAGGGCTCCATCGAGAGCCAGGCACGACAGGATGGGCGGGGTCCCCGCGGCAAAACGGCCGACGCCCGCCATCGGTTCATAGCAGCTTTGGAAAGCGAAAGGGTCCGTATGGCCGAACCAGCCCTGGATCGGGGACCGAAGCCGGTCGGCGCGATCACCGCGAACATAGACGAAGGCCGGCGCTCCCGGTCCGCCGTTGAGATACTTGTAGCCGCAGCCGCAGGCGAGGCTTGCCCCCCAGGCCTCAAGCCGGAGATCCAAAACCCCTGCAGCATGGCTGAGATCCCAGATGATCTGGGCGCCGCTTTGGGCAGCGATCGCCTCCAGTCCCTCCACATCCGCCACGGCGCCGGTGCGATAGTTAACGACGCTCTTGATGAACACGCCGCCCTCCCGAAGGGCGGCCTCGTCAGCCCCGGGGGCCAGCCGCATGATGGAGGCGCCCGTCATCGCCGCCAGGCCCTCCGCCACATATTGATCGGTGGGGAATTCCAAATCCTCCACGAGCAGACGGCGCTGCGAGGCGTAGGCCAAGGTCGCCGCCGCGAGCTTGAACAGGTTCACCGAGACGCTGTCGCAGACGATAACGTCTGCGGGCGCAACCCCGATCAGTCGCGCCAGTCGCGCGCCCATTCGGGCGGGCAGATCAATCCAGCCGGCTTCATTCCAGGACCGAATGAGGCGCACCCGCCAGTCGTGTTCCGCTCCCGCCGCGAGCCGCGCCAGAGACGCCGCAGTCGGCGGCCCGAGCGAATGGCCGTCGAGGTAGATTAGGTCTTCCGCCAAGCTAAACTGCGACCTCGCCTCGCGCAGCGGATCGGCGGCGTCAAGCGCCTGGGCTTCGGCCAGAGATTGGGGAACCATGGGTGAAGAGATCGATGACAACGTCATGGCGGGAACTTCTCACGCTTCCGGCGCCTCGCGCCAGGGGCGAGGGGACGGCGTGAGCCCTGCGCTGATGACCTGGGACGCGCTTAGGGCGCGCCCCTTGCCCCTGCCTTCCGCAACAGTGCGCCTGGGGGATGCGGCATGGAGCGTGGTTGATGTGTGGCGCCCCGTTGGGCCTGGTCCGCACCCGACCGTGGTCATGGTCCATGGCGGCTGCTGGCAGAAGGCGATCGCGGACCGTACGCTCATGAATTACGCCGCAGAGGATTTGCGTCAGCGTGGGCTCGGCGTGTGGAACATCGAGTATCGCGGTGTGGACGAGCCCGGGGGCGGGTATCCGGGCACCTTTCTCGATGTGGCGGGCGCCGCCGACGCGCTGCGGTCGCAGGGGCCGCGCTTTGACCTGCGGGCCGATCGGATCGTTGGCTTCGGCCATTCGGCCGGGGGACATCTCGTGGCATGGCTAGCCGCGCGGGGGCGGCTTTCGCCGTCAACCCCGCTTTATGCGTCTGCGCCTTTGGCATTGGCAGGCATTGTCATATCCGGCGGGCTTGCGGATCTCGAGGCCTCCAGGCCCGTCACCGCGGCGGACTGCTTGGCCGTCGTGTATGACCGCCTGATCGGGGCGCCCCGGGCGGAGGCTTTGGCGGACACCTCGCCCGTGTCGCTTCTGCCGTTGGGTGTGACCCAGATCTGCGTCAACGGCGAGCGAGACCGCATCGCGCCCCCGGTTCTAGGCGAAGCCTATACCGCCAAAGCCAAAGCGGCAGGCGACAACGCGCTGTTTGAATGCGTTCCCGATCAAGGCCACGTCGAACTGATCGCGCCGGGGACGCCGGCGTTTGAGGCGCAGGCGCGGCATCTGTTGCGGCTGGCAGACCCTTAGGAAGCATCGCCGTTTGGCCCCGCTCTCTCATCAATGGGAGGTCAAACCCACTGTGGCGCGCGGAGCTTAGTGGGCTGCTGATCTGCGAAAGATCCCGATAGCCCGCGAAGGGCTATGAATCATTCCCACTCAATTGTTTCGCGAAAGCATACGACGCTGTTTTTACGCGCTTTTACGGACAGCGACAGGAAAACCACCGACATTTCCTCCGTCGCGCATTTCCGCTTGCCGGCGAATGTTCGCGGATGACCACAAAGACACCGCACGAACGAATGATCACGCCAAATCTGAACCCGTAAACTGAATGCCATCGTGCTCGGCGGCGTCAAGGCACGCTTCGCTTTTCACCTGTGACGCCGCCTGCGCGCGATGGCCGGCTGAACCTGTCGGGACGCAGGGCCTTGTCTTTGGTCATTGGCAAGCCTTGCGCCTCCGGCGCGGGCCGAACACAGGGCTGTTGAAGTGGCAGCCAATCGATCGGCCAGAGCTCACGGCTCAAGCTCAACCAGAACGCTTCTTTCGGGACGTCAGGCTTCGGTCAGACAGCGTCGCTAGACCAAATTCCGAAAGGAGACGGTCATGTCCAACGAATTGAACCCTAAGCCGCGACTGATCCGCGTTTGGGATCCAGGCGTGCGACTGTTTCACTGGCTGCTCGTTATCGCCATCGCGCTCGCTTTTCTCTCTTCCGAGGAGGAAAGCGCCTTCTCTGCCTGGCACATCCCCATTGGGTGGTTTGCAGCACTATTGATCGCATTCCGGCTGGTTTGGGGGTTTGTCGGCGGCGAACACGCGCGCTTCGCCAACTTCATTCGTCCCTCGAAGATTGGTCCGCATATTCGCCACCTGCTCTCAGGCAAGGCGACGCCGTCGATAGGCCACAATCCACTCGGCGCTCTCGCCGTTCTGGCGTTGCTCGCTCTGACGAGCGCAACCATCGTAACCGGCGTTAATGGCGGCGAAGATGCTCACGAGCTGATCGCCTACACACTGCTTGGACTCGTCGGTGTCCATGTGGCGGCGGTGCTCGTCATGTCGCTCCTCGCCAAGGACAACCTTCTGCTGGCGATGGTCACGGGCAAAAAGCACGCCGATCGTTATCCTGACGCTCACGACGCAGCGCCGCCGGCCCGGTTGGCCGTTCCTGTCGCGGCACTCGCCGTCGGCGCCGCCGCCTACGGCGCCACACGCATCGATCCACAGGCCTTTGCACCGCATGCTTCCGCCGAATCCGGCGAGGCCGGAGACCGCGACGGCGGAGAAAATGGCGGCGGTGGCGACCGTGACGAAGACTGATTTAGCTCAAATCCCCTTGAAGGAACCCAAGCTATGAAGACCCTTCTGAATATCGCCGCCTCGTCCACTCTGGCTCTGACCGTGCTTGGCCTCGCGGCGCCGCCC
>JBILVS010000157.1:0-5846 GCA_044370335.1 Caulobacterales bacterium | reverse complement strand
CCCCTGCCGTTCGCCCTCAAGCGCTGTCAATCGCCCGATCGCCCAGCCGGCTACGGCGGCCGCTGGGTTCTTCGCCACGACAGGGACCCGGTCGATCCGCCTCGCCTGCCGCCGTTCCATGTCGGAGCGCCTATCGACGCGCCAGGATGCGCGGATCGTTCAGGCCTGGGTGCGCTCGATCGGGCTCAACCCCGCCGCCTGTGGCGCGCGCGCTGGACCAAGGCTGCACGGATCGACCGCAAGACCGGCATCCTTCCCGCGGTTCAACTGCTGCTTGGCCGTGTGAAGCTCAAAGCGCCGTCCGCTATCGCGGCGTTGATGGCGATGACGCATTGGCCATTGCCGAGGGGGTCGACCTTTGAGGTTGCGTGCGGCGTCGGACCGCGCACCATGATGACCTTAATGACCGAGGCGCCGATGCCGCATAGTGTCACCATCAACCGCCCAGATGTCATCGCGCTGATCGAAGTAGCAGCCGAAAAGCGCACGGGCGGCGACAAAACCGAAGCGGTCGCGCTCGGCATGAAGGCGCTCTTGGAGGCTGACGCGCGCAATGGCGCACTCTTCGGCGCTCATCCTGGTTCGGTTAAGGTCAAGCGAGGCGTGGACCTGACCGCCCCAGGCCTCGATGTCGATCCGGAGGCGCAATCCGGACCCAAACGCGAACCTTGAGCACGCGGCTGTTCCTCGACACTCATATCATCCTTTCGCATACCATCGTCTGGCATATCATCCTCTGGCGCGATGCCGGAGACCTCGCTCTGCGTCCCGCCACATGCTTGATGCCGGAAGAGCGTTGGCGGGCTGGAAACCTATCGTTTGTCAGTGCGATGACCGCCTGGGAGATGGCGCGGCGCGCCGATGGCGGGCTTATCGAGCTTGACTTGGCCCCGGACGCCTGATTGGCGCGATTTCCGGCTCGACCGGGCATCGAAGCGGTCGCGCTTTCAGCCTCCGCGGGACCCCGCGCCTAGGCGCTGACAGGACTGCCGCATCGCGACCCTGCCGACAGGCTCCTGATCGCCGCCGCAATCGCGCTCGGCTGCCCGCTCGTCACTTAAGACGCGCACATCTTGACATTCGCGACGGAAGACGGCGCGGCAATTGGCATCAAGGGCCCTGGCTGAGCCCGCCTGATCCGACCTGCGCCGTCGCTAACGTTCTAAACGCGCATCACCGGTTTCCCGTCGACCAGAAGCGCGTCGGCATGCGCAAAAAGCTCATGCATCCTCGATCAAAACGACATCGAAAAGCCTTGGCGGGAACACCGGTGGTGGAATGGTCATTCCTGAGAGGCTCTGTCAAAGTGGGGCAGGGTCGCCGGAGCGACAGTCATCGCATTTGGACATCATGAAACCGAGAGCGCCATTTGTCTGGTCACCCGATCAGCCGATCGATCCCATGGGGTTTCGTGCGCAGATGGGCGGCGCCCCGCCCAGAGCGGAGCCGCCGAACCGGTGGATGCTGTTCCGGCGCGTGATCACGCTTGAGCTCGCGCCGGCTCAAGCGATCGTTCGCTGCACGGTCGACGGGCGCTATCAGCTGTTCGTGAATGGCGTTCGCGTAGGGCGAGGCCCTATGCGGTGCAGCCCGCTGTTTCAGCGCTTTGATACCTACGACCTGGCGCCTCAGCTCTTTTCGGGCGCCAACGTCATCGCGGCCCTGGTGCATGTCTATGGGGTCGACACAGCCTGGTACGAGACGGTGAAGGGCATGTGGGCGCCGACATTCGGCGATGGCGCATTCTGGCTTGAGGGCGATGCGGGTTCGGTTCGGCTCGACTCCGGACCGGAATGGCGCTGCCTTGAGAGCCGCGCTTGGGCGCAGGACACAGCGCGGATCAACCATAGCCTTGGGTTCATCGAAGTCCTCGACGCCCGCGAACTGGCGCCGGATTGGCTTACTCCAGCCTTTAACGATTCCGCCTGGAAACCTGCCCGGGCCCTCTATGCCGGCGGCGGTGGTCCAGAAGCCTTTTTCGGCGGCATGGAGACGCGGCCGTTTCCAACTCTGCTTCCTCGCGAGATTCCACAACTCGTGGAGACGTTCGAACCGCCAGTTGCGGTGCGCTGGGTGAAAGGCCTCGCCCCGCGTCCAGACCTGCCTGTGCATCGCCGCTGCTATCGCGAAGCGTTCACCGACGCGCCCTGCGCGGTCGACGTCGCCGCTTTGATCGGGGGCGACACCGTCGAGGTTTACACCGCCCCCGGGCAAGACTTGGCGATTCTTTTGGACTTCGGCCGCCTGCTGACCGGGTATCCGACAGTCACACTGGACGCCAAAGGCGGGGAAATCATTGAGATCGCCGTCGCCGAAGGGCTACCGGGTGAATGGGACGACACCGGTCCAGCTCCCGAAGCACGGATCACCCCGCAGCCTCTGCTCGGCCATGACGCCCACGTCGCACGTTACATCGCACGGCCCGGGCGGCAGACCTTCGAGCGCTTCGAATGGTCGGCGGTCCGCTGGATGCAGATCACCGTGCGCAACGCGGAGGCGGGTTTGGCTGTGGCGCGGCCCGGCGTCACGTTTACGCATTATCCCGTCGCGCAGGCGGGCGCATTCGCCTGCTCTGACGCGCTGCTGTCGCAACTTTGGAAGACGGGCGCATACACGCTCCAATTGTGCATGCAAGACAGCTGGGTGGACTGCCCAAGTCGCGAACAACGCCAGTGGCTTGGCGATGCGACCGTCGAAAACCTTGTTGGCCACGCCGCGTTTGGTCCTTCTGTCGCGCCGTTGAACGCGGCCTTTTTGCGCCACGCCGCGCAAAGCCAGCGGCCAGACGGTCTGACCCAGATGTTCGCGCCCGGCGACCACGCGCGTGACGGGATCCTCATCCCTGACTGGACGCTGCAATGGATCCTCAATGCGGGCGATCATCTGGCCTATACGGGGGATGTGGCCGTGATTGCCGAGATATTCCCCGCAATTGAGCGCGCAATCGCCTGGTTTGAGCAGCGCCTCTCCCCCGCGGGCCTTGTCGCCGACCTGCCCTACTGGCACTTCATGGATTGGGCGTCGGTCGGTCGAACAGGCGAGGCTTTGACGCTCAATGCCCAATATGCTGGCGCGCTCAGCGTCGCCGCCGATCTCGCGGAGGCTATCGATTGCGCAGGGCCGGCGCGCCGCTTGCGTCGCCGCGCCTCTGAAGTGTGCGACGCCCTCAATGCACGCCATTGGGATGAAGGGCGTGGCGTGTTTGTCGACGGCGTTGATCCCCGCAACGGTCGGCAAGATCGGCGGGTGTCGCAGCATGGCAACGCCGCGATGGCCCTTTGGGGAAAAGCCTCCTCATCGCGACTTGCGCGGGCGCTGCGCTATGTCAGCGATCCTCAGCGCCTTGTGTTTACGCCAGGGCCGCCGATCACCTCCCATGCTGTCGATTTCGATGAAGACCACGACGTGGTCCTGGCCAACACGTTCTACGCGCATTTCGTCTACAGCGCCCTGGCCGAGCATGGCCTTTTTGCGCGCGCGCTCGAACTGATGAGCGACAAGCTCGGGCCGATGATCCGCAAGGGTTCGTCGACACTGTGGGAAAGCCTTGAACCGACGGCCAGCCTTTGTCACGGCTTCTCAGCCTCGCCGACTTGGCAATTGACGACGCGCCTGCTGGGCGTGCGACCGAGCGCGCCAGGTTATGCAAGAGCGCGCTTTTCGCCGAACCTTGCAGGCCTGAAATGGGCCAACGGCGTCGTTCCGACCCAACATGGCCTGATCGGCGTCGACCTGAAAATGGACAGCGAGCTCATGATCGCCCAAGTGCACGCACCCGCCGGAGTCCTGATCGACGTCGCCGCGGCTCCAGGTTGGCGCGTCAGCGCCGGGCCCGCTTCCTTTGCCGGCGCGGCGCGCGTGACCTTTGTTCCAGAATGCCTTCTGTCTGAGCAATGAGCTGCTCCTGCACCCTTTAAGTCCGATGGATTGACCGCTCTGGAGGCGGCCATTGAAGCCGTCTTGAAAAAGTGAGCGCGAATTTGATCGCAGAGACTGCAAAAAGCGAAAGCTGGCGCACGAAATCGCGATTGCAGCCTCTCCTTTTCCGATCCCGTTATTCTCACCAACGGTGACGACCATGGCCCGCAAAGGCGTGGTTGAGCCGGCGCAGAGCAGGGAGAGGCCATGAACACCCAAGAGGATTTCTGCTCCGAGGCGGGCGCCAAGCGATTGCAGGAAGCCATTGAGCGCTATTGGGCCTTTCGAGGCAAGAAGGTGAAAGTCTGGGTGACCAACGAAGGGTTCACACCGGCCTTGCGATCGACCCGTTTTGATCTCCGCAGCAACTTGGTAAATGGCTGGCCGTCTTTCGATTAAGCCCACAGCGATCTGACCGCCAAACGCGTCGACGCCCATTTGTCGACCCATAAGGAGGCTTGAGAGACCTTTGTCCCGCCCGATTGGGCTCAAGCGGCAGGCCGAGGCTTTGTCCGCGAGGCAATGATTGTCGCCATCGTTTGGAAGAGCGGCCGCATGGCCACCGGCTTCATCAGCAACTCATCAGCGCCACGGGCAAGGCAACGATCACGGATGTCGGTTGAGGTGTCGGCCGTCAGCACAATGATCGGCAATTTGGATTTGGCGTCGCCCCGGGCCCGCAAAGCCTCGATCGCCTCCAGACCATCCATGCCAGGCATCCGCAGGTCCATGAGCACCACCGCATAGTCATGGCGATCAACCATGGTGAGCCCGGTCGGCCCATCGGCGGCTTCGTCCAACTCGACGCCGGCAAGCACGAGCATGTCCCGCACCACCCGGCGGTTCATTGAATCATCGTCGACAAAAAGCACCCGCATGGAACCCTCTCATCCCCCTATACGCGTTGGACGTTACCGTCCGGTTTCAGCGTCATGCCGCCCGTGGGGGAGGCGTATTCGCCAGAGCAGCCGCGGCGTCGAAGGGACCGGTGAGCACAGCGTCCGCGCCGCAGAGGCGAGCGAGCGGTTCCTGCAGGACTGACGCATCCTCAATCCATACGACGAGCCGGGCTGTTCCCGCGGCCTCCCGCAGGGCCAAGAGCGAGCTCATGGCGCCGTCAGGGGCGGAGGAGAGTGCATTGGCGGTCACGTAGGCGAGTTCGACGCTTTGGGTCTGGAGGGCCTGAGTAGCGGCCTCGAGGTCCTCCACGGCCAGAAAGGTGCGCCCGCTTTCGGCGCAGAAGGCCTCAAGGAGACAGCGATTAAAGAAATTGGGTTCGACGGCGAGGACATCGGCGCCGGCCGGTCCGGCGCCCGGGTTCGCCACGTTGTCCGCCGGCACTGGCAGCCGCAGCGTAAATGTCGACCCAGCGCCGAGTGTGCTCGCAACGGCGATATCGCCGCCGAGCGCTCGGGAGAGGTTACGGGAAATCGACAGCCCGAGCCCCGTCCCGGAATATGTTCTGGTCGTTGTGCTGTTGACTTGATGGAACGCGGCGAAGATCGCCTCGAGTTCGTCATCGGGGATCCCCATCCCGGTGTCGGCCACGTCGATCAGCAAGGAGCCCTCCTCGCGTCGCGCCTGCAGAGAAACCTGACCGGCCTCGGTGAACTTCACGGCGTTAGACAAGAGATTGAAGACGATTTGGCGGAGCCTTTGCTCGTCGCCGACCAAGCGAGGCGGGCACGCGCTGAGATCGAGCTCAAACGACAGTCCTTTCGCTTCTGCATTGATGCGCCATAGGCGTGCGACGTCCTCGATCGCCGGACCGGGGTTGAACGGCTCCGCCGCCACCGTCAGCCCCCCGCTCTCGATTTTGGCTGCGTCCAGGATGTCGTCGACGATCGCGCGCATGGTCTCCCCGGCCCCATGCACGATCGCGACGCGCTCACGCAGGTCTGGATTGATGGCCGCGTCCTGCAACATGA
>JBILVS010000084.1:0-12667 GCA_044370335.1 Caulobacterales bacterium | reverse complement strand
CGCCGATGTCAGGATTGCGCACAGCAGCAAAGCAAATACACGTCTCATGGCGCACTCCGTGCACGCGGATAAAGGCTGGTGACGCGCTGCACGCCGTACACCTCCCATTGCAGAACTTGGAACGGATCCTGCACCACCATTTCGAAAACAACATCGCGCGTGGCGTGGTCGTACTCGCGAACGCGGCCCCAATAGGGTTGTTCATCGACGTGGCGCATGCCGGGCGGCGTATTCCATTCCTCGTAGGTCAGGTTTGGCGCGCGCGGCGCGCAGATGGCGTCGTCTACCAACATGTTGCCTGTAGTTGGCAGTCGCCAGGAATCGCCCATGGCCCAGCTGAAGCATGAATCTTCGCTGAGCGTGTCATGCGAAGCCCAGACTTGGCGCACCGTCATGGCTTGCTCATCGATCTCGTATTCGACACCGCGCGCAAACGTGAGGTGCGGCGGCAGCGGCGGATCAAACGGGAAGGCTTGCATGAGGCCGTTGTCGTAGAGCGTGAGCGTGCCCTGCGGCGTGATACGCGGGTTGTGGCCGTAGAAGAACATGCGAAAGGGCTCGCCCACCGGCCGCAATAGCTTGGCGCGCAATTCCGGGGACCATCCGTGATCGGCCCCCAAGATCCACATGATCTCGCCGGTCTCGCGGTCTATCTTCAACACCGCGCTTTGCAAGCGCAGCAGGACAAGAATGTTGCCGTCGCGCGGATCTTCGCTGACGCCATTGCCATGCGTCCAGTCGAGCGCATTAGGGAAGCCACGCGTGTGCCAGTAGGGATCGAACGTGAGATAGCCAATGCGAAACGGATCGAGGTGATCGAACGCGTCCCAGCTCCATAAGATTTCGCCGGCCGAATTGAACTCGATGATGCGGTCTCCAACCACGGGCTGGGTGCGGCGTGGCGCGCGCGGATCGGTCTCGCTGGAATAATAGTTTTCGATCAGGCGCATGTTCGCTGATAGTGCGAGGAAGCCATCCTGGGTTTGGTGCGGCTGGTGGTGCAGCGCTTGGACATCGATGGGCACGGCGCCGCTGAGGGCCCCTTGAGGCCTCCGCGATGCGTACCAACGCCGGATTTCATTGCCGAGGATATCAATTTCGGTGGTCACTGAATCGGCGGTGTGAAAGATGAAATTGCCATTGGCGAGTTGGTCGAAACCGGCGATGCGGCGCTCGGGATTGCGATAATACCAAACGACCTCGCCCTCGGCATCGACCGCGACAAGCATCCCCCAGCGCCGCGCGAACGCGATTTGGGCTTCCGTCTTTTGCGTGACACGCCCCGGCGTGTTGCGCCTCACGCTTAGTATCGTGACGCCTGGCTCCATGCGTGTCGGGTCCGTCGATGTCACCCGCATAGGCGGGAAATCATAGCCGATCGCGGGCAGCGCCGGCGTGGTGTAGGTAAGTGCCGCGCGCGCGTTTCGAGATTGCGCGCGATCGTCGGTGATGGTGACATGCACCGTGTGCGCAGTCGCGGCGCGCATGCCTGCGACGGGCAGGCCCTGCTGCGGGTCGTACCGGTCCGATGGAAATTCCAGGCGCCACTCTCGCCGTCCATCATTGAGGGTGATCGTGGTGGTGACCGGGCGGTCGGCCTCGAACCGGACGATCGCTGCTAGAGGAACACGCTCGTTCGGATTTTGGGCGATGGTGGGCTGGGTGATGAAACGCGGCGCGCCGCGGGCGCTGGCTTCAGGCGCGGCAACGAGGCCGAGAAACAGAATGGCGACCCAGAGTGCGCGCGGCATGTCGTAGCCTCAAAAATTGTACCACAATTACCAGGTCAGGGTGGTTTGGTCTAGTCAGGTGTCGGGCCTGGGCCGCGATAGACGGTCCGGAAGCCAATGTGTTCGGTTCCCAGGGTGTCGTCGGCAGGCTGCCGGCTCGCGGGCCGATAGCGGCTGCAGAACCGATCGGAGCACAGGAATGACCCGCCGCGAATGACATGCATGCCCGGAGAACTTTGGCCCGCCTCGGTCCAGGGGCTCTTGGTCAACTCCCAGACATTGCCCGTTACATCGTGAAGTCCAAAGTCGTTTGGCGGAAAGCAACCAACGGGGGCCGTGCCGACAAAGCCATCATCACCGCTGTCGCGCAGCGGAAACGCGCCTTGGTAGTGATTGGCCATGAAGCGGCCCTCAGGGCGAGCTTGGTCGCCCCAGGCATAGATTGCATGATCGACGCCGCCGCGAGCGGCGAACTCCCACTCGGCTTCGGTCGGCAGATCGCGCCCCCGCCATCGCGCGTAGGCGAGTGCATCTTCGATCGTTACCTGCACCACCGGGTGGTTGGGCTGATTTTCGTCGACGCCGTTTGGCCGCCGCCACGTCGCGCGGGGTTCGAGGCGCCACCAAAGCCGCAGGTCGCGCGCGTCAGTCGCCGCATCGGCAGGGCTGAACACGGCGCCGCCAGCGCGGTCTCGCTCCGCTGTCGTGACATAGCGCGTTGCAGCGACGAAGGCAGCGAACTCGGCATTGGTGACTTCGTGGGCGTCAACCCAAAAGCCATCTACTTCTATGCGCCGCGTCGGTCCCTCTTCAGGCCAGAAGCGATCGTCGCCAGCAGTGAAAGCGCCGCCGGGAACCCAGACCATGCCTCCGCGCTCATTGGGCGCAGAGACGGATGCGGCTGGGCTACACTGCGAGACTTGTGTTCGCTCATTCCCCCCGCAGCCGCTGACCAGACTTAGCGCAACTGCCAGAAGCCCAGTAACGTAGGGACTTGCTGCCCTCATTTCCTGGGCTTGGCCTTTTGCGCGGGACCCGCGGCGCGACGCGGCTTGGGGTCGTTGGCGGCAACCGGAACGTCGGACGCGCTCCGCTCTGCTTCCCACAACTCGCGGAACTGCTGTCGCACCCGTTCGACGTGGAGCTTCATTTGCAGCGACGCGAGTTCGCGGTCGCGGCGGTGAATAGCTTCAGCGATTTTGAGGTGATCATCGGCGACACGTGTGTCGTCAGTTGGCTTGCCAAGCTGAATGAAGAGTGCGCCTGGCAAATCGACGATCCGCTCGATCATCTCGTAGAGCCGGTGATTTCCTGACGCGCCGTGGACAAGCTTGTGAAAGCGCGAATTGAGATCGAGATATTGCTCGTCAGTATGATCGACATCGATCAACGACACCATCGCCTTCGAGAGCTTAAGCAATTGCGTTGCTTGCTCGTCCGAACGCTTGATCGCGGCGAGACCCGCGCTGTAACTCTCTAGCATCGATAGGATGTCGAAGAGTTCTTCAGCGTGCGGCTGCGAGAAGTTTGAAACGTAGGCGCGCCGGTTCGATCCGATATGGACCACGCCCTCGGCGGCAAGATCGCGGATCGCGTGTCGCACTGGGGTGCGGCTGACGCCGCAAAACTCGCACAGCGCTTCCTCGGTCAATTGTGCGCCTGGCTCGAACACGCCGCCATAGATGGCCGACCTGATCTTGCGATAAGCGGATTTACGCGCTGTCGTCACTGCTTAAGCCCTCGGTGTTCCCAGAAGCGACAATAGGGGCGGCCGCGTTGTTGTGCAATCCGGGGCGGGAGCGCGCGAGGCGGGTCACGGCCCCGCGCGCGCCTGGATGGCTCAGAAGTCGACCCGAAGCGTCACCCCATAGGTGCGCGGCGGCGCGTACCCATAGATGATTCCGCCGAAGATCGTGGAGGTGTCGGCGTAGAAATTGACGATTTCCTCGTCGCCCAGATTGCGCCCCCAGACATCGATGCCAACACGGCCATCCTCTCGCTCCCACCCGATAGTGCCGTTGACCAAGGTGTAGGAGGGCGAGAACGCGGCGGGGTTGTCGATCGCGTCGAGCGTGCGCTCTTCGCTATGTGTGACGTCGAACTGGACGCTCGCGGCGCCGGTCAGCATGGGCCACTCGTACCGGACCAGGCCATTGATAGTGAGATCGGGCGCATTCGGCATTGGGCGATCGCGCGTTCCGCCGAAGGGGTGTGTCAGCGCCAATTGGCGCGCATCCTGTGTTGCGACGCCGAGGGAGATGTCCAATCCGTCCGTCGGGCTCAGCGCTAGTTCCAACTCGGCGCCCAGATTTTCGGCGTCAATATTGAAGACCTTGGTTGAGGCGCCCTGCACCGTGAATGTCTGGAAGTCCTGGTAGTCGTAGCTGAACACCGCTGCATTAAAGCGGCCGCGGCCTTCCCAGAACGTTGACTTGAAGCCCCCTTCAATGGCGTCGAGCGTTTCGCCGTCAAACTCCAATTCGTTGGCGTTGAGGAAGAAGATCGAGTTCACGTTGAACCCACCCGCCTTCACACCACGCGAAGCCTTTAAATAGAAGAGCAGGTCGTCCGTGGCGTGGAAATCGAGCTCAAGCAACCCGGACCATTGGTCCTCGCTCCGGTTCTGTGAGATCGGGCCGCAGAACTGAACGACATCGGCGGGCGCGCAAGGAACTGCATTCGGAATTTGATCGACCGTCGAGATGATGGTCGCGTCTTTCTCGTCCGTAGTCCAACGCAGGCCAGCGATGCCGGTGATGCGATCGGAGAAATCGTGCTCGACTTGCCCAAACACGGCCCAGGTCGTCGTTTCCTGCTCGGCGGTTCCGCCAAAGAACACGGGCACGAAGGTGAGCCCGTTATCGACGTCGAAGCTGCTGTCGATGTTGAGATAATAGGCACCGGCGGTCCAGCGTGTGCTTTCACTATCACCTTGCAAGCGCAGCTCTTGTGAGAGCTGAGTGGAGTCCTGCGACTGGTCGAACGTAAAAAGATCAAGCGGCGTGCCGTCAGAATCCTCGTTCAAATAGGCCTTTTGGAAGTCCTGATAGTCGGTGACCGAGGTGAGGCTCACGCCTCCGCCCAGGTCCCATTCGAGTGTGCCAGTGAGGCCATAGTGTTCGCGTTCAAACGAGCCGCGCCGGTCGGTGGCGAGCGTGAACGGATCATCGTCCGGCTCGACGTGGCCAAAGCAGGTGCTCGATCCAACTGGCGCAACGCCGCCAACCAGGCCCGTGCAGAACGAATCGAAGTCGGCTTGTGAGGGGTTGGCGACGACCGAGCCGTTAGCCAGCACCGCGCCCGGCTCTGTCACGTACCCTTGCGTCCGGGTTTCATCAATACTCCAGCGCCCAACGATGTGAGCACTGAAGGTTGGGCTCGGCTCGTAGAGCAATTGCACGCGGCCGCTGAAATTGTCGGTGTTGTTGAGATCGGGGCCGTTGCGGTCTTCCATGTAGCCATCGTCTTGCTCGAAATAGAGCGAGGCGCGCGCTGCTAGATCGGGAGCGAGCGCGCCGCCGATGGCCGCTTCCCCACGCAACAGCCCGAAGGAGCCCGCCGTCAGCGAAGCGCCGAAACTGGCTTCTTCGTCGGGGCGCCGGCTAATCAATTGGATGACGCCGCCGGTCGCGTTGCGACCGAACAAGGTGCTTTGAGGCCCGCGCAGAACTTCCACCCGCTCCAGGTCGAAAAATGAATTTCCGACCCCGCCAATGAAAGAGTTGTAGGCGCCATCCTGGATCACCGCGACCGGAGGCTCATAGGCGTCGGAGAAATTGAGTTGGCCCGAGCCCCGGATGGTGAAGACGGTTGTGACCCCGCCGCCATAACCCGAAAAGGTGAGGCCGGGCGTCTGCAGGGCCAGGTCTTCGGTTTGTGTCAGGCCGAGTTCTTCGAGCATGTCGCCGGTCATCGCCGTCATCGAGATGCCGACATCCTGCATTGCCTGCTCGCGCTTTTGCGCCGTAACGATGATCTCTTCGGCGACCTGAGCCTGTGCGGGTGCGGCTAGACCCCAAACCACCCCAGCGAGGGCGGCAAGGCATGGGCCATGGGCGGATGTGGAAAGGCGACGCACCGTATTTATCTCCCTCTTCGGAATCTCCTAATTGTACCACAATATATCGAATCAGACCCCCTTGAAAGCGATAAAATGTCAACAAAGCGGAGGAATCAACGTCGCGGTCGCCTTGGAGATGTACAGCAATCAGGAGAGATCGATCGCCACGGTCTTAACTTGCGTGAATTCCTCGACACCCAGCCGCCCGCCCTCGTAGCCCCAGCCGGACTGCTTGAACCCGCCCATTGGTGCGCCGTCATCCAGCATGTTGATGCAATTGACCCATACCGCGCCGGCCTGGATTTCGGCGGCCATTTGATGCGCACGCGCGATGTCGCTGGTCCAGACGCTGGCGGCCAGGCCAAAAGGCGTATCGTTCAGGCGCGCCACAAGCGCGGACAGGTCATCTTGGCTCGACTGGAATCCCGATGTGACGAGAACCGGCCCAAATATCTCCTCGCGGGCTGCGGGATTTTGGGCGTCGTCGGTTGCAAGCACGGTTGGCTCAAAGAAGAAGCCGTCGCGCTTTGGCGCACCGCCGCCGCAGACGAGCGTAGCGCCTGTCAATTGGCCAAGTTCGACATAGCGCGCGACGCGCGTGCGTTGCGCAGCAGAAATCAGCGGGCCCATTGTCGTCTCGGGATCGAGCCCATGGCCCAGACGCATGGAGCGCGCGATGTCAGCAATGCCTGCGATTACGCGCTCTCGCACAGGCGCCTCGACATATAGCCGCGAACCCGCAAAACACATTTGGCCGGAATTGATGAAAATCGAATCCGCCGCAGCTGGAATAGCCTTGTCGAGATTGGCGTCGGCGAAGATCACGACCGGGCTCTTGCCGCCGAGTTCAAGCGATACCCGTTTCAAGTCCTGTGCGGCGGCCCGAGCAATCAGCTTGCCGACATCCGTCGAGCCCGTGAACGTCACCCGGTCGACGCGCGGGTCGGAGACCAAGGCCGCCCCAGCGACTTCGCCAAACCCAGGAATGACGTTGATCGCGCCTGGTGGAAATCCGGCTTCCTCTGCGAGTTCGCCCAAGCGCAAGGAGGTGAGGGGGGTTTGCTCCGCTGGCTTGAGCACAATTGTACAGCCCGCCGCGAGCGCTGCAGCGAGCTTGGCCATGGTGATAACGAGCGGCACGTTCCAGGGCGCAATCGCCGCAACAACGCCGATCGGCTGGCGAAGCGAATACATGTGCAGAGCTGGGCCAATTCCATGCTCGCCACGTTCGTCCGGCGCAGACGGCGTGTGCACTGTGCCCTCGAGCTTTGTGCACCAGCCGGCGAAGTAGCGACACGTTTCGCCGATGGCGCCGGCGTCGAGCGCCTTGGCAAGCCAGAGCGGCTTGCCTTGGTTCAGGACTTCCATCTCCGCCAATTCGTCCATATTCGCATCGAGCAGGTCGCCGAGGCGCCACAGCATGCGCGCGCGATGTGCCGGGGAAAGCCGCCGCCAAGCCCGGCTATCAAAGGTCGCGCGCGCCGCGGCTACGGCGTTGGCCGTGTCGCTTGCGCTCGCCGCGAACGTCTGAGCGATGCGCTGCTCGGTCGCGGGGTCGATGACGTCGATGAGGCCGCCGCCGCCCTCCACCCGCGTTCCGCCGATGAGCAGCCTGTGCGGACTGGAGTTCAAGAACTTAGAAACAACCTGTGAGGGCGTGGGCGTGAAGGTCATGAGGCGTCCACCTGGGGCATGAGCAGGACAGGTTTGATTGCGCGGCCTTCGCGCGAGGCGGCGAAGGCCGCGTTGATCTCCGCGAAGGGAAAGGACTCAACCAGGCGATCAATCGGGAAATCACCTTGGCGGCGCCACTCAAGCATTCGCGGGATCATCTGGGCCGCCTTCGACGATCCCTGGATGATCATCTTCAGCGTTGCGAACTTCTCGAAATAGGGGCCAACGCGCAGCGCCCAGGTCTCAGTGGGCTCAGGGGTGGTGACGGCGCCAAACTGGCCGCCGGTTACGAGAATTTGTGGGGCGAGTTCCCAAACCGACGCCTGGCCGGTGGTGTCAAACACGTGGTGCGCGCCGCCAGGCAGGAGCCGCTTGAATGCCGTAGCGTTTGCCTCTGAAGCATGGACGCCGGTTGCGCCAAACTCGCGCGCAAGCGCGAGGCGGTTTTCATGAACGTCGATCACGACGATCTGCGCAGCGCCGCAAATTCGCGCCGTCATCGCCGCGCTCAGGCCAACCGCGCCACCGCCGAAAATCACGATGGATTGGTCTTTCTCGACACGCATGGTGTTCACCACGGCGCCGGCGCCTGTCATCACACCACAGGTGAGCGCGGCGACGATCCGCGATGGCGCGTCGTCAGCGACCCGCGTGGCGTTGCGCTCGGTGGCGATGGCGTGGGTAGCAAAACTCGACTGTTGAAAGAACGCCCCGGATATGGCTTTGCCGTCTAGGCGTATCGGCGAGGTCCCGTCCGCGCGCGCGCCCGAGAAGCTCAGGCTCAAGTTGTGATCGCAAAAATACGGCGTCCGCGCGCGGCAATTGGGGCATTGGCCGCACCATGGATAGGTCAAAGCGACGCGGTCGCCGACGGACAGTTTGCGGACCCGCGCGCCCATCTGCTCAATGATCCCGACGCCCTCGTGTCCGAACACGGCCGGAAGCGGGGTGAGGTGACGCGCCTCGGTATCAGTGCGGCAAACACCGCAGGCTTCGATGCGAACCACGATTTCATCGTTGCGCGGCCCATCCAACCAAACGTCTTTCAGAGTGAAATCACTGCCATCCGAAGTGGCAATGGCCGCGCGCGCATGAATCATCCCCGCCAAGCGTCAGGCGCCAGATGCGGTGGATAGGCTGCGCATGCGCGCGAACTCCACGACCTGAGCGCCCATGATTTCGAGGTTGCGCTGCGTGTCTGCGTCTTCGCAATCGCCATCGGGCCCGAACTTGTGTTGCGCGGAATTGATGATCACGCCTAAGGGCGTCGGCCAACCGCGCAGCGCGTGAGCAATGGAACGGAGCGCGGCAAGTGTGCTGCCGCCGGCCTGCCAGCCGAACGCCGTCACGATGCACCCAACGGCCATGCCGTCAAAATACACGCGCTCACCGGCGCGCATATCTTCGGTATAGTCGAGCGCGTTCTTCACAAGGCCAGAAATCGAGCCATGATAACCGGGCGACGCAATGATGACGCCATGGGCCGCGCGGAGCGCCGCTACCAGCCGCAGGGCGTTCTCGCCACGCTCGTTTGATTCGGGCGCATACATGGGCAGGACGATATCGTTGCCAGCGAACAATTCCGTGCGGGCGCCCTGCCGCTCCGCATGCCGCAGCGCGACGCGCAGGGCCTTCTCGCTGCTTGAGCCCGTGCGCGTGGTGCCTCCGAGCCCTACGATAAAGGGCTGTGCTTCCTCCGCGGGCGGCTTTGGTCGGTCTCCGGTCATGAGCGTCCTCGCACATGCTCTTGATCAAGTGGGGACTCGGCGTCCGCGTCGAGGCTCCGTGCGGTTTTCTCCGAGGCGTCGAATGCTGCCATGAAAATCTTGTGCCGGCGTTCAACCCAATGTCTGAGTTCTGGGTGCGTAAGGATGAGGAATTGGTTTTCGCGCATGCCCTGAACAACGAACTGGCCAACGCGTAGCGGGTCCATCCCGCCGGCAACCGCAGCGTGGTTCTCGTGATCAGGCGATGTCGAGGCTTCGTTGTGGATGGCGGTGCGCACTCCGCCCGGACAGAGAACGGACACCCCAACGCCCGCTTCAGCAAGATCGTCACGCAGCCCCTCAGAGAGTGAAACGACCGCCGCCTTGGTGGCTGCGTAAAGCGCGTAGCGCCATCCTGGCATCACGTGGAGCCCGCCGATCGAGGATACGTTGACGATGTGGCCGCCATGGTCTCGCAGTTGAGGCACGAACGCCCGAACGCCGTTGACGACACCCGTGATATTCACGCCGATCATCCGCTCGACGTCACGATTCTGCATTTCATCGAGGTCAACGCCGAGCACACCGATTCCGGCGTTGTTGACCAGGATCGAGATGGGCCCGAGCGCTTGCCGCGAGGCGGCGGCAAGGCGATAGACGGCCTCACGATCCGAAACGTCAACTTGGAGCCCGCAGGCTTTCACCGCGAAGCGTGTCGAGAGATCGGAAGCTACGTCTTTGGCCGCATCTTCGCGAATGTCGGCAACCACTACATTGACGCCCTCTGCCGCCAACGTCTCGGCGATGCCCAAGCCGATGCCGCTTGCCGCTCCGGTAACGACGGCGCTGCGCCCACGCAATTCAATCATCCGCCTGTCTCCGATTTCGAGTTTGTACAACGAAAACGGGGTAAATCGCAAGGGGCGAAAATCCTGTCTGATGTCGAGCGGCGCGCCACTAACTCAATATCTATCATATTGATGAGCCAAGAACCTTGCGCGCATGCGGCTACGGGCCTATCACTTTCTACTTGATTTTTGTACCACAAAACCTAATGGTGGTGCCAAAGGAGTCTCGCGTGGCCAGTTCAAGAAATGACCCTGTTGAAAGGTCCAAGTTCTCCTGGATGGACTACAGCATCGAGGTGACCGAGTTCGGGCGAGGCCCGCCTTTGCTCTATCTCCATGGCGCGGGCGGCACGGGGCCGCTTATGGATGGCGAGAAGCCTGCGGCCTTTCTCGAGCGGTTGGCGTCTCGCTTTCGCGTGATCATGCCGGAACACCCGGGTTTTGGCGATGCTGAGCGGCCAGAATGGCTGCGGTCAATCCACGACATGGCGTATTTCTATCTGGATTTCCTAGAGCGACGAAATCTAACCGACGTTCACATCGCAGGCTCCTCGCTGGGCGGTTGGATCGCACTTGAAATGGCGGTGCGGTCAACTGCCAGGCTTGCCTCGCTGAGCATTTCGGGTGCGGCGGGTATTCGCCTTGAAGGCGTCCCCCGCGCCGACATTTTTCTCTGGTCGCGGGAAGATTTCATCCGAAACTGTATCGTGGACGCAGCCAAACGCGACCGCGTGCTCGCGGCGCTTTCGGCTGACATAACGCCAGAGCAGCAAGCGCGGGTGCTGCGTGCTTGGGAAACGACTGCCTTGCTCGGTTGGAATCCTCGCATGCATGACCCGCAGCTGAAATACTGGCTGCATCGCATCGATGTACCCACGCATGTGGTTTGGGCGGACCAAGATCAGGTTGCACCGCTGGCTTACGGCGAGGCGTTCGCGCGCATGATCCCGGGCGCCAAGCTGACAGTCGTTGCCGACGCCGGCCACCTTACGCACATAGACCAGCCAATGCGCTTTGCCGACGCCGTCATGAACTTTGCCGAAGGGGTCGCCGCATGAGCCTTCAGTTCTATTACTTCAATCTAATGCCTTATGCCGCGCTCGATCTGGAGGAGCGCAAGAAATACGATACGGCGTGGCTGAAGCTGCCAAGCCGGCTCTATGACCGCGAGGACGGGAGAGCGCTCTATGAACGCTGGATCGGCGACTACATCAAGGCCGATGCGCTTGGGTTCGACGGCGTCGGTGTCAATGAGCATCACCAAACCGCGTATGGCATGATGCCTTCGCCGATCGTGATCGCGTCAATCTTGGCGCGCGAGACCAAGAAGGCCAAGATCTGCATTCTTGGCAGCGCCATTCCGCTTCGAGAAAATCCGCTTACGCTCGCGGAAGAGCACGCGATGATTGACACAATCTCGGGCGGACGCCTGATCACCGGCTTCGTTCGTGGCATTGGCGCGGAATATCATGTATTCGGCGCGAATCCGGCTCTTTCTCATGAGCGTTTCCACGAAGCGCATGATCTCATCATCAAGGCCTGGACCTCCGACGAACCCTTTGCGTGGGAAGGCAAGCATTACGAGTTTCAGTACGTAAATCTCTGGCCGAAGCCCTATCAGAGACCTTATCCGAGGATTTTCATTCCCTCGCAGGGCAGTCGCGAAACCATCGATTGGGCCGCACATCCTGATCGGCGGTACACATATTGTCAGACCTTTAGTCCGACCGTAGTGGTCAAGAAATTCCTCGATATGTACAAGGAAAAGGCGGCCGACTACGGCTACGAGTGCGCGCCGGAGCAGCTCGCCTGGTCGACCATGACTTACGTCGCCGAGACCGACGAACAGGCGATCCGCGAGGTGAAGCCACACTTCGAGAATTTCAGAAACTACTTCCTGAAGATGCCAATGCCGATGTTGATGCCGCCCGGATACTCGTCGGTATCGTCACTGATGAACATTATGAAGGCGAAGGGCAACATTTCCGAAGACATGAGCGCGGAGAAGGCGGTCGAGCTTGGTTTCCTTCTCGCGGGCAGTCCGAAAACCGTGCGCCAACGGATCGAGGAAACCCAAAAGCAAATGGGATATGGCCACTTCATGACGCAAATCGCCTTTGGCACGATGCCAAAGGAACTCTCCGACAAGAGCCTCACTCTGTTTGCGACTGAGGTCATGCAGCCCATGCAATCGCAAGAACGGCAAGTTGCGGCGGAGTAGGATGACGAATCTCTCCGGCGCGGTCGTTGCAATTACTGGCGCCGGAGGAGGCATCGGGCGAGGGCTTGCGTGCGCCATGGCGAGGCGCGGGGCCCGGCTCGCCTTGTGCGACCTCAACGAGGGCGCCCTCGCTGTGACCATCAGATCGATAACCACAAGCACCATCGTTGGCCGCGCTTTCAGCTTGAGCGATGCGGATGCGATGGTGAGTTTCTTCGATGCGGCCGAGCAAGAACTAGGCGCGATCGAGGTGCTCGTGAACAATGCCGGTGTCGGCTACAACGGCGTCGCGGCCTGGGAGGCGCCGCTCAACGATTGGATTTGGGTGTTCGAGGTCAATGTTCTTGGCGCGGTTCAAACGTGCCGAATAGTGGTGCCGAAAATTGCGGCGCGGGGCGCGGGCCACATCGTTAATGTCGCGTCGATTT
>JBILVS010000132.1:0-7096 GCA_044370335.1 Caulobacterales bacterium | reverse complement strand
CTGGTGATCCCAGAGGGGGTCAAGCACTGCATCTACGGCGCCAGCAAACACGCTCTGGTGGGATTTACCGAGGCTTTGCGCCAGGATCTGGCGGGCGCCGGAGTGCGGGTCACGCTTGTGTGTCCTTCAGGGGTGAAGAGCGAGCTTCCCCGCTCGGGCCGCAATCGCCCGGAAAAATATGGCGGCCCGTTCGAGCGGCCCCCGTCTCCCGCTCTTGCTGCGATGCTGGAGCGCGCCATGCCTGGCGATGATTTTGCCGAGCTGCTGGTTTCGGCCATTGAGCGCGATGAAGAGATAGTGGTCACAGGCATAGAAGATCGCGCCGAATTGGAAGCCTGGCACAAGCGAATAATGCAGGCGTTCGATAATCTGGGGACGCGCAGCGCTGGAGCGTAGGGGTGTGATGAAGTCCGAACAAGATAGCGCGATGCGCATTGCGGCGGCGGCGATCCTTCCGGTGATCGGCGGCGCTGCTTTCATCATTCAGCCTGGATTTGTGCAGGGGCTCGTCTCGGAGAAGGGTTTCACCGAACAGCAAGCGGGGTTGTTGGCTTCAGCGGAGGTTGCTGGTTTTGCCGTAAGCACCACGCTGCTCGCGCTGTTGGCGACGCGGCTGCCTTGGCGGGCGACGCTTTATGCCGCGCTGCTTTTGTGCGCCGCCGCCAATGCTGGAAGCGGCGTGGTGGACGGCATTGAGGCCTTTGGAGCGGTGCGTTTCGCCGCGGGGCTGGGTGCCGGAGCAGTGCTGTCGATCGGCTGGGCGACGCTTGGCGCTAGCTCGAAGCCAGACCGAAATTTTGGAATAAATTTGGTGCTGACGCTGCTGTTTGCCGCGGTCGTGCTTTACTACATGCCGCAAATCTATGCCAGCGTCGGTTTCAATGGCTTGCTCAGCGCGCTCGCGGCGCTCGCGATCGGCGGCGTTGGTCTTGTCCCTCAGATGCCGCAACGAGCGCCGCTCGCAGAAGTGTCGGGCGGTAGCCAGCCCAAGACCGGGCCGGCGCTGCGCATCAGCGCACAGGCGTCAGTGGCTTTGTACTTCGTCGGAATTGGCGGTGTTTGGGCGTATCTGGCGCTCATCGGCTTGGCGCATGGGCTTGATCAAGCGCAGGTCGCGACAGGATTGGCCATCGCGCAGATTGGGGGGCTCGCGGGCGCGCTTCTACCAGTAATCGCGGGTGCGCGGTTCGGTCGTTGGTTGTTTCTCGCGATTGCAGCGGCGGCTTCGGCGGCGCCTCTGGCCGTGCTCGCAACGCGCAGTGTTGACGCCACGATGTATGCGATATGTGCGTCGGCCGTGAATTTCGGATTCAACCTGGCGCAGGTCTACGTCTTGTCGATGCTGGCTGGCCTCGGCGCCCGCGACGTCACGATTGGAACCGCCACTCAGTGGGTCGCTCTTGCTGCCGCACCCGCCCTCGCGGCGTATCTCATCGTTGATGGCAGCTACGATATCGTGCTTTGGACTGCCATGGGCGCGTTTGCGATCTTCCTGGCGCTTGCGACGCCGGCGACCTGGTCGCGCTCAGCCGGCGGCGCCCCTGGCCCTTTGATCGAACATTGACGTTCAGGCAAAGCGATTGGGGTTGAGTGCGTCGATGTCCAAGCCTTCGATCACTTTGTCCGTGGATGCGCCACACAACAGGTTTGCGGCGAGTTCGCCCCAAGCTGGCGCGGTTTGGATGCCGTAGCCGCCTTGGCCTACGCTCCAGAAAAAGTCGGGCGCGGCGGGATCGAATCCGATGACCGGGCTGCGGTCGCGAGCAAACGTTCGAAGGCCCGCCCAGCTGCGGTCTACGCGCGTGACCTCCATGGTGGTGGCGTCGCTGAATCGCTGCAGCCCTTCGGCGAGATCAAGGTCATCCACCCAAGCATCCATCGGTTCAGACGGAATCTCTTCGGCCGGGGACACCAGTAATTTACCCGCGTCCGGCTTGAAGTAATAGGTTTCGTTCAAGTCGGTGACCATCGGCCACGTCTTCGCATCGTGTCCCGATGGGCCCGGCAGCAGCGCCGCCGATCGCCGCAGCACGCTCAAGCCAAGCGGCGCCACGCCGGCCATCGATGCCAGAACATCACCCCACGCGCCGGCGGCGTTGACGAGAGTTGTCGCCGTGATCGCTCCGGTTCGCGTCTCAGCGCGCCAACAGGTCTTGTCTCGGCTCAGCGCCAGCACCTCTGCGTTCAACATGAGCTCGCCGCCCGCGCGCGCATGGCCGCGAAGGAAACCGGAGTGGAGCGCGGCGACATCGATTTCCTGGGCGTCAGCGACATGCATCGCGAGACCGATTCTGTTGGCTCGCAGGATGGGCACCGCACCCGCCGCGAAGTCGGCGGAGCGGAGGCAGGCTTCGGGCGCCTCGCGCGCTACGTCGGCGTGGTGTGCACGCAGCGCCGCTTCCTCGCCGGGCAGGCAAAGACGCAAATAGCCTCTCGGCGAAAGCAGTGCTGCTTGCGCAAAGCCTGTTGGTGGCTGGGCGAAAAATGAAGTGCTAGCGCGCGTCAGCAAGCGCACATGGCGGTTGCCATAGGTGGGGATGAAGATCGCAGCCGACCTGCCGGTGGCGTGATATCCGGGCTGTTCCTCGCGCTCGATCAGCACGACGCTTCGCCGGCCGGCCAAATGATAAGCCAGCGCCGCGCCCGCCATGCCTGCGCCGACAATGGCGATGTCGAAGTGGGGGTGCTCAGTGGACATAAAATTGTTGAACAATATTTCGCAGTAACGCACAATGGTATAATGAGCATCGCCGTCACAGACAGCCCAAGATCGGAATTTTACGAGAGACTCCGATCGGCCGGGCTCTCTCCGTTGTGGGAAGTGTTGCACAATCTTGTGCCGCCGGCGCCGAACACGGCGTGCGCCCTCGCGCATTGGCGATATCGCGATGTCCGTCCGCTGGTGATGGAAGCGGGCGATCTCATCAGCGCTGCAGAGGCCGAGCGGCGTGTACTCGTGCTGGGTAACCCCGCCTATCCCGGCCAGTCGCGGATCACCAATTCTCTCTATGCCGGCTTACAGCTCATCCGGCCGGGCGAGATCGCGCGCGCGCATAGGCACTCACAATCAGCGTTGCGCTTTGTCGTCGAAGGTAGCGGCGCTTTTACTGCAGTGGACGGTGAGAAAGCCTTCATGGAGCGCGGGGACCTCATCCTCACGCCTCCGTGGCAATGGCATGATCACGGCTGTGAAGCCGACACGCCGACAATCTGGCTCGATGGATTGGACCTGCCGATGGTGGCGTACTTCGCGGCCGGATTTGCCCAACCTAGTCAAGTGTTGACGCAAGAGGCCTCACGGCCAGTGGGAGACGCACGGGCTCGGTTCGGGGCCAACATGGCGCCTCTCGATTGGCGTTCGAGTGGGATGGCGTCGCCCGTATTTCATTACCCCTACGCGCAGTCGCGGGAGGCGCTTGAGCGCATGCGCCGCGCCGAGGGCTGGGACGACGTACACGGCCTGAAGATGCGCTACATAAACCCGATGACAGGCGCAGACGCTCTCCCAACGATGTCAACCTTTCTGCAATTGTTGCCGAAGGGCTTTCGCGGTGAGCACTACCGAAGCACCGAGGCAAGCGTGTATTTTGTGGTCGAGGGCGTCGGCTCGACGCAACTGGGCTCAACTACAATCGAATGGACGAAAGACGACATTTTTGTCGTTCCGAATTGGATAAAGCACGCGCACGTGTCGAGCGAAGACGCTGTGTTGTTTAGTTTCTCCGATCGCGTCGTGCATGAGAAACTGGGATTTTGGCGCGAACAGCGCGGCGAGACAGTTCTGGTCGATTAGGAGGTCCAATGCAGTTTGCCGTTCCAGTGCCTCCCGTGGTGAGTATTCCGATTGCGGGCGGTGATGAATCGTTTCCGGTCCGGCGCGTCTATTGCGTGGGGCGCAATTACGCTGCGCACGCCCGCGAGATGGGAAAGGACCCTGAGCGCGAGGCGCCGTTTTTTTTTCTCAAGCCGACGGACAATATCGTCGGCAACGGCGTGGATGTTCCTTACCCGCCGCGATCTTCAAATCTTCATCACGAGATCGAACTCGTTGTCGCGCTGGCGCTCGGCGGAAAAGACGTGCCGGTGAACATGGCCAATGAGCTTGTGTTTGGGTATGCCGTTGGCAACGATCTCACGCGCCGCGATCTGCAGCTGCAGGCGCGCGACGCTGGGCGGCCCTGGTTCACGGGAAAAGGGTTTGACCACTCGGCGCCCGTCGCCGCCATCTCTCGGCGATCTGACATCGGAACTCTCGATCGCGGCGCGATCTGGCTCAATGTCAATGGCGTGGAGCGCCAGCGCGCGGACATCACCGATCTCATCTGGTCCGTCCCCGAGATTATCGCTGAACTGTCGGCGCTGTTCGAGCTCTTCCCAGGGGACGTTATCTTCACCGGCACGCCAGCCGGCGTCGGGGCGGTCGTCCGCGGCGACCTGATCGAAGGCGGGATCGAGGGGCTGGCGGGGCTTCAGACGCGCATCGTCTAGATGGTCGTACATGAAGGCGGTTGTGGATTAGGCGGTTTTTACTTGTTATAACAATATATTAGCTATAAATCCGGCGTGTCCTAGTCGCAACAAACTCTCGAAAATCCGGTAAATTGTACCACAAAAATGTGGTGCGACTTGACGTTTTGTGCTCACCTTTCCAGCGGTCGCGCTGCGACCTCAGGCAAAAAAGGGCGCGAAAAACGCGCTCGCAGGGAGGGATACGATGAAAGGTCGGAACATTACGCTGCTCGTTGGCGTGGCAGCGTTAGGGACGGCGCTGGCGTCGCCTGCCTGGGCGCAAGATGGGGCCGATGACGAGATCATCGTCACCGCCCAGAAACGCGAGCAGGCATTGCAGGATGTGCCTTTAGCCATCAGCGCCTTTACGGCTGATACGATCGAGGAACTTGGTCTCAGCTCTTCCGAGGAATTGGCGGCCTTTACGCCCAACATGACCTACCAGCCCGCCGGCGGAATCGGGTCAAGCATTGGCCTGCGCGGCATCATTGATTCAAACTTCACGTTCAACCAGGTCGGCTCGACAGCGGTTGTCGTGGACGAAGTCGCGCTTAATTCGCCGAACCTGAACACGTTCGCCTTGTTTGATCTGCAGCGGATCGAAGTGCTGCGCGGCCCGCAGGTAACGCTCTACGGTCGCAGCACCACCGCGGGCGCGATGAACGTCACAACTCGCCATGCCGATGTATCCGCTGGGTCCAATGCCCAGGTCTCGGGTGGTTTTGGCGATTTCGGCTTGATTGATTTCCAGGGTGCCGCTGGCCTCAATCTCTCGGAAAATCTTGCCGTGCGCATCGCGGCGCAATCGCAATTGCGTGATGGCATTCAGGCGAACCAGAGCGTCGGCGGTGACGATGGCGACCGCGACCGCTATGCGATCCGAGGCTCTCTCGCATGGGAGCCGACGGCCAATCTTAGCGCCCTGTTGACGGGCCTTCATGGTCGTGACGACGGCGAGCAGCCTCGCTATCTGCCGATCGGTTTTCTGCAGCCAGGCGGTGGCGTGGCGCCTTGCGCTGATCCTAGCCGGCAGCCCGGCGCCAATTGCGCCGACCCTTACGGCTTCGTCTCCCCTGGAAATTTCGACCATTCCTATTCGAACTTCCCCAGCTACGCACACTCCGAGGTTGACGGCGGATCGCTCAATGTCAGCTGGGACATTGGCGACTTCGAGTTGTCTTCGATCACGTCCGTTATCGAACACTCCATCAGTCGTCAGGAAGACACCGACGCGGGCCCGATCGGTCGCGCGGAAGTGCACAACGATGTGGCGACGCGTCAAGAGTCCCAGGAATTTCGAATTGCTACCACTGGCGATGGCGCGCTCAATTTCGTTGGCGGCGTGTTCCTGTTCAACGAGACCAATGATGGCACTGTGGCGCGCAGCATCCTCACGGCGGGCAACGGCAGTCCGCCGATCGGGTTGAACTCGCTCTTGTTCTCGCAAGAGAATGAGATTCGTTCGGCATACGGCCAACTTGATTGGGCGCTGAACGATCAGTTCGCGTTCGTTCTAGGCGTCCGCTACTCGGACGAATCCAAGGAAGGCCGAGCGCGCTCTCTCCGTCGGACAGGCGGGGGCGCAGGTTCCTGGACCAATTTTGCGCCCGCAAACGGTGTTCATCTCGATGCGCCGCTTCTGCTTTCACTCTCGAACGCGGCTCAGAGTTCGGCGTTCGTCCCGTTTGCACAAAGCTGGCAAGACTGGGGCGGCAAGATCGGCATCAATTGGACGCCGAACAGTGATACTTTGATTTATGCAAGCTACTCGCAAGGCTTCAAGGGCGGCACGTTTAACCTTGTGCCGGCGGCGAACCTGTCGACGCCAGCGCCGCTCGCAAACCTGCAGGCGGGCGTCGATCCTGAAACCGTCGATACTTATGAGATCGGCGCCAAGCTTGAGTTCTTCGACCGCAGCCTGCGCTTGAACGTGGCGGCGTTCATGAACGATTATACCAACCAGCAGGTGTTTACGTTTATCGGCGGTGCAGCCGCACTCTTCAATGCGGGCGAGGCGAGTATTGACGGACTCGAGGCCGAGCTGACTTGGACGCCAAACGAAGACTGGCTGATTCAAGCGAGCCTCGGGCTGCTTGACGCCACCTACGATGAGTTTGTGCTGCCAGATCCCGACGGTGACGGCATCCCCAATCCCACTTCCTACGCTGGCAATCGCACGCCCTATACGCCGGAAGTGTCTTGGACAGGCCTCGTGCAGCGCACTTGGCAGGTCGGCGAGAACGCATTGCGAGCGCAGGCGAGCGTCCGCAATCAATCTGAGCAATTCGCGAGCTATACAGAAGGGGTTAATGTGTTCTTGCCGGAGCGCACAACCTATGACGCGAGATTTTCGTTCTTGTTTGGGCCGGATCAATCCTTCGGTCTCGCGCTCTGGGGCAAGAATCTTACCGACGAGCGCTATTGCCTCTCCATTCAACCGAGTGCGTTCACCAATCAGTGCATCGTCAACGAACCGCGCACCTATGGTGTGCGTCTCGGCTTCGATTTCTAATCAGGGCGGCAGGTTCGCGCTGAAGGATGTCTGCTCTCGAACTCGGAGCAAGGGCTGCGAGGCAGAAGACGCCGG
>JBILVS010000156.1:0-5892 GCA_044370335.1 Caulobacterales bacterium | reverse complement strand
TGGCCGACCGTGCCGCCGACAGGGCCTGCGGCGGCGTCGACCAAAACGACATCGCCTGCGCCCACCTGCGCAAGCTGGGTCATCCCCGCCCAGGCCGTCAGCCCCGGCATGCCCAGAACGCCAACATGGGTGCTCAAGGGGGCAAGAGCTGCATCAAGTTTGCGGGGCGCAGTCAGGGCGACTTCTTCGGCCCAGGCGCCGTCCATGGCGTGGACCCAATCGCCGGGGCGCAGGGTCGGATGGCGGGTTTCGATCACTTGCGCCACCACCGCGCCGGGGATCGGATCGAGCCCTGGCCGCGGCGGGGCCTCGCCCATGTGACGCCCCCGCAGGCGGCTGCCGATGTAAGGATCAAGCGACAGATACGCTACCCGGCCCACGACACCGCCGGGCGGGCAGGCGGGGCGCTCGGCATCCACAAGCGCAAAGTCCGCTGCGGCAGGCTTCGCGGTCAGCGCCGCGCGCAGGACGATCCGCTTCATGCTTCGGTGATCTCAAACAGCGTCCCGTCCGGCCCCCGCAAGGCGGCCATCCGTTTTCCCTCGTAAACAGGGCCGTCAAAGGCCTGTGGTGGGGCGATCAGCCAGGACGACACCCGGTCAAGGCTCGCGTCAAAGTCGGGCAGGGTGATCCCCCCCGCCGCAACCCCGGGCGGCAACAGCCCCGCATGGCAGGGCCGCGGGACGGTCGCGGGGGGATACTGGTCGAACTCAAAGAACACGTCCCGCTCATGGGTGAGGGTGGCGAGGGTGTACTTGGTCTCCAACGGCTTTCCGAAAGCCTTGGCGAGCATGGTGTATTGGATCGCCATCTCGCGGCCGAAGCTCAAGCCAAGGATTTCCTGCGCCCAGTTGAGCGCGCCTTTCAGGTCCGAACACGCCAGCACCAGAATGAACAGGCAATCGATCGGGCTCTCCGCCCGGGGCAGATCATACATCGGCAGATCGTCGCGGATCTGGGTCAGATAGACGATCTCCCCGTCCGGGCCTTGGACCTGCATCGGAAAAATCGCCGGCAGCCCATCAAGCTGTTTCGGTGGCCCGATGATGGTGAAGGGGCTCTGCTCCATCCGCGCATTCACCGAAAGCGTGTCTTGGACGCAGATTTCCACCGCCGCCCAGCCATAGCTGCGCAAGGGCCGGTAATCGGGGTGCGGGGGCTGTTCGACAAAGCGTAGGAAAACCGGCCGACCACTTTGCGGCCGCATCGTCACAAACCGTGCGCCGGCCGCCCCTTCGGCGCCCCAGGCGGCGGCCAAAGCCGGGCTCACAACGCCTTCATCGACCGTCTCATAAGCCAGATAATCCCGATAAAGCGCTTCCGAGCGCTCCGCATCGGCGACGCTGAGGGTGGCGGACCGCAAGAGGCGCACGGGGCGATGCTCCTTCACTTGATATACTCTTTTGGACGGGCCACGGTGAGCGGGTCAAGGAGAAGGGCGATGGCCGCTTACATGATCGTGTTCGGGACCGTGCATGACCGCCCGGCGTTCCTCGAGGCTTACGGCAAGCCCACGGGGGCGCTGATCGCCCAGTTCGGCGGGCGCTATCTGGCGCGGGGGCCTGTCGCCGCTGTGTTGGAGGGCGGCCTTCCCAGCGGGATGTCGGCAGTGATTTCGGAATGGCCCGACCGCGCCGCCATCCAGGCCTTCTGGGCGAGCGAGGCCTATCAGGCGCTGAGGGCCGCCCGGGCCCCGCTCGCCGACATGAACGTGATGATCCTGGAGGCCCCATGAGACCGCTGATTTTGGCTTTGGCGCTGGTCGCCCTGCCGGGCTGCGCGACCGCCCAACCTTTGCTCCGCCCAGAAGCCGCGGCGGCGTCTCTTCCGACCAATCCCGAACTCAGCGCCGCCGCCATCATCGCCCGGGCTCATGAGGCGGCGGGTGGCGAGGCTTGGGTGCATCCCGAAACGCTGCATTTGTCGGGAGAGGCCGTCTTCTACCGCGAAGGCGGAGTGATCGAGCGGCATGAGCGGTACGAAATGTGGCGGGTCTATCCCGACACAAAGACCGACGCCCACGCCGCAGACGGCATGGTCCGCATCCAGTCCTCGCGGAACGGCGAGACTGCGATCCTGTTGGCCTTTGACGGGGAGCGCAGCTACACCGCCGCAGGCCCCCAGCCGCCTTCGGAGGCCGACCGCCAGTGGAGCGAGAATTTCGGCTTTGGGGTCATTCGCTTTGCGCTGGATGAAGGCTACACCCAAGCGCGGCTCCCTGATGATCTCGTCGATGGGCGCCCCGTTTACGTGGTCGACGTCATCGATCCTTCAGGCGGCCATACCCAGTTCGCCATCGCCCAGGACACCTACCGGGTCCTGCGCGTGGGCTTCGCCACGCCCCGGGGTTGGCATGAGCGGCTCTATTCCGACTTCTACACCCTGCCGGGCAGCCCCTGGGTGCAGCCAGGACGCATCCGATTGTTCTATAACGGCGTTAAGCAGAACGAGCTGTTCTGGCAGCGCTTTAGGCTAAACGAGGAGATGCCTGTGTCGCTGTTTCAGATCGCGGCCCCTGAATGACGGCGACGCTCACCGGTGGCTGCCAGTGCGGCGCGGTGCGCTATGCGCTGCGGGCGGATCTGGATTCAGCCCATGTCTGCCATTGCCGGATGTGTCAGCGGGCGACGGGAGGCCTGTTCGCAGCGCTCGTGGGGGCGCCGAAGGACAAGATCAAATGGACGAAGGGCGAGCCGCGCTACTTTGAATCATCGAACCTCGCCACGCGCGGATTTTGCCCCGCCTGCGGCACGCCCCTGACTTTTGCCTACAATGACCCCAAGGCGCGGCTTTATGTGACCATCGGATCCCTCGACAGCCCCGAGGCGACGCCTCCGGCCAACCAATACGGCATAGAAAGCCGCATCGACTGGGTGCGGTTGTGCGAGGACGTGCCCGGCGCGGTGACGGGGGAGCATGACCCGAGCTTTTATCTCGGCATGGAAAACCGGCAGGGGTGATGGAATTCCCTGGGCTCGGGCTTCGCCCACCCCGGAGATGGGGGCGCCGCCCCTCAGGCCTTCGCCAGCTCGTCCGCTACAGCCTCAGAGCTGTCCTCGTCCGCTTGAAGCGATTCCTTGTCCTGCTGCAGGATGCGGAATACCCGGGCGACATACTCCTGGGTCCAGGCGCCGCGGGCGTCAGCCTCGGTCTTGGTCGGCGCAAAGCCTTCGATGTCGGCCGCCGTCAGCACGCCCTTCTGCCCCAAAAGCCGCTCGATCGTGTCCATCCGCTCGCGGGTGACGGCGAGTTCCTGGACGACCACGAGCAGGATGTTCAACAGCCGCTCGTCGTCGGCGCTGTCGAGGAAGAACGGGCGCTTGCCCTTGGCTTTCGCTCCGGCAAGGGCGAGGGGGTCGAGGCCGGCCATCAGGCGGCTTCTTTCTTAGCTTTTGGGGGTTTCCGCGCGCCGACGACATGCCAGGCGGCTTTGCGCCCGTAGTCTTCCTGCTTGGTGTCTTTTGCGGCTTCGGGGAAGACCTTGGGGTCCACCACCGCGGCCACCCCGCCATGCATCAGGCTGTCCTTGGGGAAGCCTGCTTCGACCATGAATCGGTCGAGGTCGATCTCGTGCATCTTCGTCCAGAAGGGCTCGTTGTTGTAAAAGGCGTCCCAATCCCGCATCGCCTGCTCAAACAGCGGCATTTTCTGATCATACTGCGGCTGCTCGACATGCAGGACAAGTCCGCCGGGCTTCAGCAAGCGGTAGGTTTCCTTGAAGATTTTCGGCATCGAGGTCATCGAGGTCTCGTGCAGGAACATGCACGAGTGGATGAGATCAAAGCTCTCGTCAGGGTATTGGCTGAGGTCCGACACGTCGCCTTGGACGAAGGTGACGTTCTCCACCCCCAGCGATTTCGCCCGGGCCGCGCCGTAGCGGAGCATGGGGGCCCCCACGTCCACCGCCACCATCTCGGCCTCGGGGAAGGCCTGGGCGATGGGCAGCACGTTGTGGCCGAGACCTGCGCCCAAATCCAAGATGCGCTTGGGTTTCAGAGCCGGAAGGGCCTCCTTGATCCACTTGGCGATCGCCTGGCCGCCGCCGTCATTGTAGAGGCCGAGCATCCCGCCCGTGGTCGCGAAAATCCCGACATCGTAGTTCGCCGCCCCGGTGACATCGCCCTCGGTCAGTTCGGTGTGATAGCTGCCCGGCATACAGTGGTGGTCGATGGCCTCGACATAGCGCGGCAGCTTGGTCTTTGGGTTCAGCTTGAGGCGCTGGTCATCAACCAAGGCCGCGGCCCGAGCGTTGAGCGCGTCCGCCTGGCGCAGCGTGACCCAGCGGCCGGCCTGCTGGCGGGTTTCCATCGTCGCCCGGCGCAGGGCGCTCCACCACTGGAACATCGGCTCGTTCAACAGCGCCTTGCGGACCTCGTGGCGGTCCTTGAAGGAACGGCCGTTCTTCTTTTTGAAGCTCGGCTCCACGCGGGTTTCATAGGCCAGAGCCACACCCGGCATCAGCTGGGTGGAAAGGTGCCGGTTCATGTGGGCGAGGAAATTAAAGCGAGCGATCTCGTCGTGGGTGGTCTCCGGATAGACGCCGTGGCGGCCGACGACGCGGTAATCCGGCGGGCCCTCATAAGAGCGCGGCGTGGGCTTGCGGGACGACGCGGCCGCCTTCTTCGGCATGCCGACGGGCTTGACGGGAGCGTTCATGACAGGCCTTCCTCGGGGCTGATCGCCCGGACTTGGTATATCAACTCTTGGTCTATCACTTGGGGTCATGCAACAGGCGATTAACGCCGCAAAACGCGACCCCACGTCACGCGGCAACTTGGAGAGGGTTTCATGAGCGTCAAGCGTCTTGAGGGTAAGGTCGCCGTGATTACGGGCTCGGGCCGCAAAGCAGGCTTAGGCGAAGCCATCGCCAAGAAGCTGGCGGCGGAGGGGGCCAAGATCGTGCTCTCCGACATTGGGCGCGCCCGGGACGCGGCCACCTCCGCCGAGCATGTAGGTGAGCTTTCGGAGATGGAGCAGATCGCCGCCGAGATCCGGGCGCTGGGAGCGGAGGTCACGACCTGGCCCTGTGACGTGCGCAGCCCCGCGGAGGTGGACGCTCTCGCCGATCATGCCCTCAAAACGTTCGGCGCCTTGGACATCTGGGTGAACAACGCCGGCATCGGCTACATCATGAAGCCTCTTCTGGAAGTGACCGAAGCCGATTGGGACGCGGTGCTGGATGTGAACCTGAAGGGCTGCTTCCTGGGGCTTCAGGCTGCCGCCCGACGAATGATCGCGGCAGGGAAGGGCGGCCGCATCGTCAATATCGCGAGTCAGGCGGCGAAATCGGGCTTCCCCCATGCCCAGGCCTACACCGCCTCCAAACATGGGCTTGTGGGCCTTGCGCGCTCGGCCGCGGTGGAGCTGGGCCCCCATGGGATCACGGTCAACAATGTCTGCCCCAACCATGTCACGACGGGCCTGGGCGCCTGGCAGAACGAGTATTTCGCCAAGGTCGTCGGCGCGGCCACCGTGGAGGATTACCTGAAGGCGATGGCCAACCGCATCCCCTTGCGCCGCCCCGGCCTGCCGGAAGACACCGCCAACGCGGTCGCATGGCTCTGCACCGAGGACGCCCGCTACATCACGGCGGAAAGCATGAACGTGTCGGGGGGCGAAGAGCCGCATTGAGAGCGACCCCACCTTATCCGACCGCTCTTCGGGGTCGGCTCACACCGCGCCCCTGTCTTCGGCCCCGCGTTTCAATGATTGGCAAGTCCTACGCCTGGCGGTGGCGGCGCTGATCGCGAAAGCCGTGCTGAACCAGACGCGGACGCTTTTTTCCGCGCTGTGTAAGAGGTAAAGGCCCAGGCCGTGGCGCTGGAGTTTGCGCTTGCCCGATCGCTGGACGAGGACGACGCGGCGGACAAAGCGCCCCAGGGGCCTTCGTCT
>JBILVS010000154.1:0-6033 GCA_044370335.1 Caulobacterales bacterium | reverse complement strand
CAAGACCGTCCGCGCCCAGACCGGGGTCCGTCGGGACAGCGTCACCAAAAGGCTGCCGCCTTCTTCCTCCTTGAGCCCCAGCAAAGCGCGCGAGATCAGGTCCGCCCGCTTCGCCCCGATGGACTGTCGTTTGCTTTTCCCCCCGATCAGCGCCGCGATCCGGGGCCCCGGCAGCGCCTCCAGTGACCCGAACCGCGCCGCCTCCGCCGCAATCCGCTCCGGCGTCACCCGATGAAGAGCCCCAAGCGTCGGCCAGACATTCGCCCCCTCCACCTCATCGTGGGAGGGCGGCACGACCAGATCGAACTCCCGCGGATTGACCCGCGGATCTTGCAGCTGCACGACCATCGTGCGGCCACGCGACCACTCCCGGACGCCCATGGAAAAAGGGATCGAGTGGCGTCCGCAGCCGATCCACAGATCTGGCCAAGGCGGCTCCAGCGGGTCGGACTCCACGCTCAGCGCCTGCCGGGGGCCGGGCACGAAGCCGGATGGCAGCCATGACCACGGCGACCGCAAGCTCGCCCGCTTTTCCACGATCACCGCATTGGTGCGGCGCGCCACGGCCTCCGCCAGTCCCAGCGCCTGCGCTGCAATCCCCGCTCGCCCGTCGCTCACAGCCCAAATGGTGACCGGGTCCGCCCGGCTGAAACCAACGGCGCCGGAGCCTCCGATCTGCGGCACCTTAGAGCCACTGCACCTTGAGGATTTCGTAGGACTTGGCGCCGCCGGGCGCGGCCACTTCCACGACGTCGCCTTCTTCCTTGCCGATCAGGGCCCGAGCGATAGGGGAGGTGATCGAGACCTTGCCGGCCCGCACGTCCGCTTCGTCCTCGCCCACGATTTTATAGACGGCCTCGCCTTCGGTGTCCTCGTCCATCACGGTGACGGTCGCGCCGAACTTGATCGCTTTGCCGGAAAGTTTAGCCACATCAATCACTTGCGCCCGGGCGAGCTTATCTTCCAGCTCCGCCACACGGCCTTCAATAAAGCTCTGTCGCTCCTTCGCCGCATGATATTCGGCGTTCTCAGACAAATCGCCATGGCTTCGGGCCTCGGCGATCGCAGCGATCACCGCCGGGCGCTCTTCGGTCTTCAAACGCTTCAATTCTGCGTCGAGGGCGGCGTAACCCTCGGCCGTCATCGGCACCTTATCCATGTTTGTGGGCTTTCGTCCGTCGTGGCTGGTGAGGTTGAACGAGGCAGGGGCACGCCGTCAAGCGTACGCCTGCAGGGGGCGAACCCCCAAAAAATCGGCTTTCAAGCGGCGAATAGCCAGAACAGACGCCCGCGCCCCAGACACGGTCGTGTAATAGGGGATGTTCTGGGACAAAGCCGTGCGCCGAATATCGAAGCTGTCGCGGAAAGATTGGGCGCCTTCTGTGGTGTTGAACACTAGCTGCACTTGCTTGTTGATCATGGCGTCGACGATGTGCGGCCGCCCTTCGGCTACTTTATTGATCCGCTCCACCGTAAGGCCCGCCGCTCGCAGCACTTGCGCCGTGCCGTCGGTGGCCAGCAGCGAAAACCCGAGGGCGATGAGCTCCGCCCCAAGGCCGATCATCGCCGGCTTGTCGCCGTCCCTGACGGAGATGAACACGCAGCCCTGTGTCGGCAGACTTTGCCCTGCCGCGATCTGGCTTTTGGCGAAGGCTGCCTCAAACGTCATGTCAAGGCCCATGACCTCGCCCGTGGAGCGCATCTCCGGCCCCAAGATCGGATCAACACCCGGGAACCTGGCAAATGGGAACACCGCCTCTTTCACCGCGACATGCTGCAGGGTGGCCCGCGTCAGGCCGAGCCCCGCGACCGGCGTCCCCGCCATCGCCTTCGCCGCCGCCGCCGCGATCGGCTGGCCGATGGCTTTGGCCACAAAGGGGGCCGTGCGCGAGGCGCGCGGATTGGCCTCGAGCACGTAGATGTCCTCGCCTTGCACCGCGAACTGGATGTTGATGAGCCCCTTGACCTCAAGCGCCTTCGCCATGGCTGTGGTTTGCCGCTCGATTTCGGCCACGATGGCTTCGGGCAGGGAGTAAGGCGGCAAGGCGCAGGCGCTGTCTCCGGAATGGATGCCGGCCTCTTCGATGTGCTCCATCACGCCCGCGACAAAGACATGCTCGCCGTCGCAGATGGCGTCCACGTCCACCTCAATGGCGTTGTGGAGATAACGATCGAGAAGCAGCGAGACGGGCTTGTCGCCCGCGGCTGCAATGGCGTTGGCGACATATCGGGTGAGGCCCGCTTCGTCGTGGATGATCTCCATAGCGCGGCCGCCGAGCACCCAAGAGGGGCGAAGGACCAGCGGGAAGCCGATGGCGCGGGCCTTGTCGAAGGCCTCTTCGGCGCTGCGGGCGATGCCATTTTGCGGCTGCTTCAGGCCGATGGATTGCAGCAGCGCCTGGAAGCGCTCGCGGTCTTCGGCGGTTTCGATGCTTTCGACGCTGGTGCCGAGGATCGGGGCGCCTTCCTCGGCCAAGGACCGGGCGAGGTTCAACGGCGTTTGGCCGCCAAACTGCACGATCAGACCGGCGACCTTTCCCCGGCTTTGTTCGACATGGACGATCTCCAACACGTCTTCGGCCGTCAGCGGCTCAAAATAAAGCCGATCAGACGTGTCGTAATCGGTCGAAACGGTCTCTGGGTTGCAGTTGATCATGACGCTTTCCACGCCGAGATCCGCGCACGCAAACGCTGCATGGCAGCAGCAATAATCGAACTCGATCCCCTGACCGATCCGGTTCGGACCGCCGCCAAGGATCACAATCTTCTCCCGGTCCGATGGTTCCGCTTCGCAGACGGGCGCCCCGAGGAAGGGCGCCTCGTAGGTCGAGTACATATAAGGCGTTACGGCCTGAAATTCCGCCGCGCAGGTGTCGATCCGTTTGAACTGCGGTCGCACCCCAAGCGCGTGCCGCGTCGCCCGCACCGCCCGTTCGGATTGACCGCTGAGCTGACCCAGCCGCTTGTCGGAGAATCCGAGCGCCTTAAGCGCCCGCATGCCTGCGGCGTCCTGCGGCAGGCCGTTCACCTTCACCTGCGCTTCTGCGTCCACGATGGCCGCGATTTCGCGGACAAACCATGGGTCATAGCCCGCGGTGGCGCACACCTCGTCCACCGAAACCCCGCGGCGGAGCGCTTCCGCCGCCACCAAGAGCCGATCCGCCCGCGGCGCCGCCAAGCGCGCCCGCATCGCGGCTTTGCCCGCGTCTTCGTCGCTGTCTTGGTCGGTGGTGATTTCGTTGAAGCCGCACAGACCGATATCCAGTGACCGCAGGGCCTTCTGCACGCTTTCCGCAAAGGTGCGGCCGATGGCCATAGCCTCGCCCACGCTCTTCATCGAGGTGGTCAGCGTCGGGTCCGCGTTCGGGAAACGCTCAAAAGCGAAGCGCGGGATTTTCGTCACAACATAATCGATCGTGGGTTCAAAGCTGGCCGGCGTCGCCCCACCGGTGATGTCGTTTTGGATTTCATCGAGGGTGTAGCCGATGGCGAGTTTGGCGGCGACTTTGGCGATCGGGAAACCTGTCGCTTTCGACGCCAACGCCGAGGACCGCGACACCCGCGGGTTCATCTCGATGACGACCATGCGGCCGTCTTTCGGATTGATCGCGAACTGCACGTTTGACCCGCCCGTTTCCACGCCGATTTCGCGCAAAACGGCGATTGAGGCGTTCCGCATGCGCTGATATTCGCGGTCCGTCAGGGTCAAGGCGGGGGCGACCGTGATCGAATCGCCAGTGTGCACGCCCATCGGGTCGATGTTCTCAATCGAGCAGATGATGATGCAGTTGTCGTTCCGATCCCGGACGACCTCCATCTCGTATTCTTTCCAGCCCAGAAGGCTTTCATCGATCAAGATCTGGCCCACGGGGGACGCGTCGATGCCGCCCTTGGCGATGGTCTCGAACTCTTCCCGGTTGTAGGCGACGCCGCCGCCGGTGCCGGCCAGCGTGAAGGCCGGGCGGATAATGGCGGGCAGGCCCACCTCATCTAAAGCCTTCATCGCTTCGGCGAACCCGAGCGCCTTGTCATAGACGGGCGCTTCGCCCTTCGCCGACAACAGCGGCGAAGATGCGATAGCCGAGCGCGGGCTTTCAAGGCCGATCTTGTCCATCGCGGCCCGGAATTTCATTCGGTCTTCGGCCTTCTCAATGGCGTGGGCGTTGGCGCCGATCATCTCGACGCCGAATCTCGCCAGCGTGCCGTCGGCATGGAGAGCAAGCGCTGTGTTCAAAGCGGTTTGCCCGCCCATGGTGGGCAGCAGCGCATCGGGGCGCTCGGCTTCGATGATCTTGGCGACAAAAGGCGGGGTGATCGGCTCCACATAAGTGGCGTCTGCGAGCCCCGGATCGGTCATGATCGTGGCGGGGTTGGAGTTCACCAGAATGACGCGATAGCCTTCTTCTTTCAGGGCTTTGACCGCCTGCACGCCGGAGTAATCGAACTCGCACGCCTGCCCGATCACGATCGGCCCCGCCCCGATGATCAGGATAGAGGAGATGTCTGTGCGTTTGGGCATGGCGGGGCGCATCCAGCTTTCGCGAACCGGGGCGCCCGAATGGACCCCCCGCGCAAAATCGCGCGTGTCTAGGGCAAGGGGGGATGCGATGCAAGCGCGGGGTTGGAGGGGCGTCCTCGCAGCTCACCCGCCCGCCAAGGCGGGTTCAAGTGGTTCTCCCCCGCATATATCGACAAAATCTCATGCCCGTCGGGATCGCGGACCCGGGCTTCCCGCCACAGCTAGGATTGATCTTCAGGGGCGCTGTCGGCCAAGCCGTTTGCCTGCAGCTTCGCCACACAGGCGTCAAGGATGGCCGCGCCATCGAACACGATCCCCACCGCGCCGGAGGGCGCGATGGGCCCCGCGCTTGCGTGGATCGAGAGCGTGGTCGCGGCCTCCCCCACCTGGAAGCGACAATTGTGCGGCGAATCGACGATCAGGCGCAGGCCGAGGTTTTGGTAAAACGCCTGAGCGGCGGGGATGGAGGACGCGCCCAAGGTGACAGGGGCGAGGCGCATAGGCTGAGCCCAAGGGCAAAGCGAGGGAGACGCCAACGGCGGCGTCTACTGCCACTCTGGGAGGCGACCGCCTTCCGGCGTTTCAGCGCATTCTGTCTCATCGTAGAGGCAAGTGACGCCCTCGCTTTTGAAAGCGTTGTGGATGGCGAAGACTTAATCCGCCGTCAGCGCCTGTGATAGCCGCAGCCAAAGGCACATTGGCGCGTAAGGACCGCCGACCGGTTGATAGGTCGCTATGACAGAGGGGATGCTTTCCACCACGACATCGAAGATCGAAAACTCTCTATCCGGGGTGGTATCCTTGGCGCCGGAGGGAAAGGCGGTGTTGCTCCCGGAGGCGGAGGTGGTGGCATTACCTTGGTGCTGAATTCGTAGTAAAGATCGAAAATGCGATCTCCGGAGGCAATGTGAAGCGCAAAAGCTACGGGGTCCTTACGGGCCCAAATAAAGGCGTCGTACCAGTGACAACCTGCGCGTTGGAAAAATCCTCTGCAAAACATCCCTTCCAAAGATGGAGATTTTTTCGAAGCCCAATCGATGTGCGATGGCCGATCCGGTATTACAATGCAGGGACAACGCCATTGTTGTGGCTCGATCTGTATCACCCGCGGATCATCCCAGCGGTCCAGATAGCTCTGACCCCCCGCGCAGGCGGCGAGCAAAACAAGCGCCCATAGCGCGACGACGCGCCCCCGATCCATTGAACGCTCCTGGGCCATGTGAAAGACCGCAAGAATTTCAGAGCCATCTTCGACGCGGCGATAGACGATGATGGAGGGCGCGGCGCGTCAAGACAGTTGGCGCGTCCCTGCCGCTCGGCCAGGTCGGCCGCTATCGCCGAGGCGCTGCATGGACCGCACCGCTTCCCGGATGCGCGCCATCGTCCAGACCGGGTCTGCCCCTTCAACGCCTGACAGCCATTGGGCCTGTTGGTCCAAATCGTCGAGGGCCTTGGCGAGCCACCGGATCGTCCTGCGCGTCATGCAGTCAGACGCGCGAAAAACGCTTCAACCT
>JBILVS010000286.1:0-6077 GCA_044370335.1 Caulobacterales bacterium | reverse complement strand
GGGTTCGCCGATCTGACGGGGCAGGCTCTGACGTTTGGTTCCGCGTGGGGCAGCACGGGCATGCTGACGGTGGCGGATAGCGGCGTGGTTACGAACGTCACCACCCTCACCATCGGCAATCCCGGGCGGGGCGACATGACCGTGCGCGACAACGGGGCCGTGCATGCGACATACGTAAGTCTGAGCCCCACGGGCGGTGTGTCCAGTTCACTGACCGTCACCAACAATGGATTCACCTTTGGGCTTTACCAGATCGGCGCTGGCGCGGACGGCATCGCCACGGTCACGCTGGCCGGCAACTCAACCAACGTCGCCGAGACGGGCGCGAACGTGTTAGTCGGTGTGGGCGCCCGTTCCACCGGCTACCTCTACGTACGCAACAACGCCATCCTCACCTGGAGCAGTACCAGACCTTTTGGTGCCGGCTACGGGGTTGGGAGTACCGGCATCGTGGAGGTGTCCGACTACGGGATAATCACGAACTTCAACGGTGCGACCATCGGTTACGCCGGTGCGGGATACGGCAGCATGACGGTGCGTAATTTCGGCAAGGTCTTCGTCAGCGGCTCAACCGGCGTATCGATCGGCGGCACGAACAACAACTCGATCCTGACGGTGGCGGACGACGGGGAGGTGCGAGCCGGTGCCGGCGTTACCGTCGTTGGCTCCGCCGCGGGCGCGTCGGGCACGCTGACGGTAACGAATAACGGGCTGTTTGTTTGCGGTGCCGCGGGTAACTGGCTGCAGGTGGGCCAGGGGAACAACTCGATCGGCTGGGTCAACGTCAACGGCGGCATGATTAGCCTGCCGGGTGCCGCCGCGCGGTTGTCCGCACTTGGAGTTGGGACGGGCGCGACGGGGGTCCTGACCATTACCAGCGGCGTGTACTCCAATGCCGACTCGGGCGGTAACACCTTCTCCATCGGTTACGGCGCCAACAGCGCGGGCAGGGTCCAACTGCAAGGTGGTACACTCTACATGGCCCAGGCGACAACGCTCGGGGCGGCAGCCGGTGCGGTGGGCAGCATCACGAACACCGGCGGGACCTGGGTTCAGATTGGCACCTTGGGTGTCGGCGTGACGGCCAGCGGTACGGGGCTCGTAGCCGTGGCGAACACGGTCCAGACGAACATCAGCGGCGCGGTGACGGTCGGCGGCGGCGCGATGGTCGGCAACCGGTACGGGTCGGTAACGGTCAGCAACGCCACCTTCGGCGGCGGGACGGCGATGACGGTCCTGACCAACGGGTTTGTAGAGTTGACCGGCACTGGGAGTGTGCTGCGGTGCAGCACGTTCACCTGCCGGGGCGGGTCGCTGACCAACCGCGTGCGGCAGTTGGCGGGCGGGCTGGATGTCACGAGCAGCGCCAACACGGCGCTGGTGATCACCAATGGCGGGTCGGTCTACCTGTTGTTCGACGAGGGGCCGGCGGGCGGTGTGAGCGGCAATTTCTGGGGGCTGCGCTGGGCGGGGAATCATGCGGCTGAACTGGCCGCCATGACCAATGCGAGCACCCTGGCGTGGGGCGGTGCGGCGGCCGGCAGTGTGGTCATCTATACGAACGCCAGCCATACGTTCGTCGGCTACTTTATCAATACGGCCCCTGTGGTCACCAATGCGGGCAAGAGCGTGGAAATCGCCATGTCCGAGGATGGCGCGCCGACGGCCTGGGCGGCGGCTACCCTTTATGCCACGGATGCCGAAGGCGATACGCTGACCTGGACGAACGGGACCGTGATCCCGGCGAACGGTAGCGTGTTGCCCATCAATATCGTGAGTTCGAATCTCGCGAGCTACACCTACACGCCGGCCACGAACTGGAATGGCACGAACACCTTCACGGTGTACGTTTCGGATGGGCGGGGCAGGGGAGACACCTGCACGGTGACGGTGGTCGTGGCGCCCGTTAATGACGCGCCGGTATGCACGGCGCGGCCGGTCGTCACCGGGTTGCCCCAGCCCGGACAGTCGCTCACCAACTCCGACGTGGGTGTCTGGAATGACGCGCTGGACACCCTGGTCAGCGGGTCGTCATCGTTCGCCTTCACCCGCCAGTGGCAGTGGGCGACCAACAGCGCCGGTCTCGGGTTGATGAATGTTCCCGATGCCACGAACCAGTCGCTGACGCTGGCCGGGTCGGATACGGGCCGGTATGTGCGGGTGGCGGTGACCTGCACCGACGACGGGGTCGGCAGTGGCGGCTCCCGGTCTGCCACGAGCTATTCCGATTGGAAACTGGTGACGGTGGTCACCGAGTTGCCGGTGATTACCAATGGTGCCGGGCCGGTGACGGCCAGCGTGACGGAAGACGCCGGCGAGGTGGACTTGCAGGCGCTGTTGCGGCTGGGGGCTACGGATGCCGATCCCGGCCAGCAGGTCACCCTTGTCTGGACCGCGCTGACCTCCCCCTCCAACGGGGTGGCCGCGGTGTCGGGCATGGGGCCGATTCCGGTGATCACCTATCGGCCGAACACGAACTGGAATGGAATCGATGGGTTTGTGGTGCGGGTTACCGATCCGGCGGGTGCCACGGCTGAAATTACGGTGCAGGTGAATGTGGCCGCGGTGAACGACCCGCCGGTGAATACGGTGTTGCCGGTCGTGAGCGGCTGGCGGCAGGTGGGCAGCAACCTGACTGTCACGGCAGGCACGTGGAACGATGACATCGATACGAACGCCCAGTATCCGGTACCGGCCAACCTGTCGATCCGCTATCAGTGGTGGCGGGCGGACATGATCAGCCCGATGCTCGGCGCCATCGCCATTCCCGGCGCCACGAACCAGAGCTATACCCTCCAGCCGGATGACTGGCTGAAACACATCTGCGTGGCAGAGCAATGCGTTGACGACGGACACGGGCTTGGCGGCGCCAGGACGGGGACCGCCTATTCCGTCTGGCGGCAGATGGTCAGCGCCGAAAACTGGCCGGGGTTGAATGGCGGGAGCAAGGCGGCCAATTCATCTCCCACCGCCATCGGCACCAACCTCAACATCAAGTGGATGCTCCGTCTGGATCCCCAGATCCGTAATGGTGTATATAGCTGGCCGTACTTCACTGGCTCCATGCGGTCGAAGAACATCGTGCTGCGTGAGGGCGAGATTGCCTTGCTGGCACCCGGGGCCGCCTCGACGGATCTGGCCTTCTATGATGCCGCACTGGGCGGGCTGAAGCGGACGTTCCCCACCCCTCTGGTGCGGACGGGCGGCGCGGAGTGGAATCCGGGGGGGGTTGAGGGGCGTGACCTGCGCAACGGCCAGCACATGCTGTATTGGCACAGCAACGGCTGGGTACATTGCCGTTCGTCCGGAGACAACTTCCAGCGGGCCGTGCTGCGCGCATCGGACGGGGCGGCAGGCCCCTATCTCGGCCACGGTGCCGCTAACTCGTCGGGCTATTTCCTGATGAGCGACAATTCGCCGTGGGTCTTCCAGTCCACTGGCGAGCACCAGGGTCAGGCGACCTACTTCGCCATGCAGGATATCTATGGATCTCTGGCCATTAAGTATTTCACTGTTGGGAACTACTTCAACTGGTGCGGTTCCATGCTGATGGACGGGGAGTGGGTGTACACGCTGGGTGCCACCACGCATCCGGACCTGGGATGGGCCAACTTTCCTGACCCTGGCTATGCATGGAAATACCAGTGGCTTGGGGCGATGGTGCGCGGGCAAAAGGTGGTGGGGTCGGAGGTGACCTCCGGGAATCAGAACTTCGTGAATGGGCCCAGCGGCTCGTTCAACTGGGCGCGGACGAACCGGTTTGTGGCCACGGACCACGACACCGCTTCCGCGGTCAAACCCTGGTGTCTGGGCGATGACCACATCTTTGTGGTCACGGAAAGTGCATCGTGGACCAGCAACTCGGCCACGGTGGATTTCAATCAGCCGATGGTCCTCACCGCGCTCAGCCGCACGAACGGGGCGGTGGCGTTCGACCTGCCGCTCGGGATCACCGGAACAGGCTGCACGATGAGCGCCAATTTCGGGTACTACGGCGGTGGCACGACGTGGCGCCCCCAGGTGGCGTATGCCAACCGGGTTGACGTTGATGGGCGGGAATATGTGTCGGTATTGCTGCCGGAAGCGGTGGCGACCTATGGCTGGCTGGCGCCGGCGATCAATCCCTACGGCTCCAGCGCCAGTTCGCAGACCAGGATCTCGATGGTGGATGCCAGGACGCAGTCGGAACTGTGGACCTATCTCTATCCGCGCGGGGGAACCACGCCGGTGCTCTGCCAGGGCGTGAATACCAGCACCAAGCAGATCATTGCCGGCAACGCCCTGTATGTCGCGTATGTGAAGACTGCCACCAATCTCGACAACTACGTCAGCACCAACATGCTTTCCGACCTGAGCCTGTATGTGGACCGCTTCGCCCTGGCCGATGGAACGAAGACCTCCTTCGTCTTCCCGCTGGGCGTGCAGGCCAATACGCTGCAGTTGGACGATCTGGCGGCGGCCGGAGGGAAGCTGTACGCCTTGATCACCTACCGGGAGTGGCATATGGGGAGTGCCTACCCGGGTGGCGGCCAGGCCTTGGTTGCCCTGGGCGAGGCGATGCCGGGCAACGCGGCGCCTGTGTTCACCTCGGGCCCGACCGCCTCACCCGCGTCCATGACGCCGCTGGTGTTCAATGTGACCCTCTCCGCCATGGCCACCGATCCGGATGGTCCGGCCCCGTTCCTCGCCTGGAACAAGGTGAGCGGTCCCGCGGCGATCGCGTTCTCGGTCAATAACTCACCCTCTGCCACCAATGTCGTGGCCTCGTTCCAGCAGGCCGGAACCTATGTGATCGAGTGTCGCGCCACCGATGGCGACCTGGGCGTCACGGGAACGGTTCAGGTCATCGTGAACCCCGATGCGAACACAAATGGCATTCCCGACGTGTGGGAGACGGGGTACTTCGGGAGCACGACGAACGCGGAAGGGGCGGCGGGGGCGGACTGGGACAAGGACGGACTGTCGAATTACGGGGAGTGGATGGCGGGGACGGATCCGACGAATAGCACGTCGGCGTTCAGGTTCACGAACGTGATGCGGAATGTTGGCGCGGGGCTGGTGCTGCGCTGGTCGAGCGAGTCGAACCGGTATTACACGGTCAAGTTGTCGACGAACCTGATCAGCGATCCCTTCAGCACGATCTTAACGAACCGGATGCCCGCCTCGCCGCCGGTCAACGTGCATACGGATGCGGTTGAGCGGCCGTGTGGGGCTTTCTACCGGGTGATTGTGGTACAGTAAATACCGGATAACCGATGAAGTGTGGGACTAAGAGTTTCAAGGGAGAAGATGCAATGAGAATGAAAGCGAACAAGGGTCTTGTGTTGTTGGTGATGAGCGGGATGATCGGCATGGTTGGTGCCGCGGAGCCGACGGCGATCACCCGGACAACCGTTATCCCGTGCCCGACACCGAAGCCGGTGTTCGATCATACCAAGATTGACCGGACACTGAAGGAGCCGAAATTCGTTTCGGAGAAACCGGCGTACCGGTTCTTCGCCTTCGGGCCGGAAGGCAAGAGCGTCATGGCCATGGTGCTGGACGAGTCGCAGGGCACCGGCAAGGGCTATGATGTGGTGTACATGGACTTGAACCTGGACCGGGACATCACCGCGTCGGATGAGAAGTTCGCCTGCAAGAGCGCGGCGGCGCCGACCAAAGCGGTGGTTCCCGAACGGCTGGAATGCGCTGTGCCGGCCGGCGGCACAAGTTGTCCGTTGCCGGATGCCGCATCGGCTCCGGTTCCCGCGGCCATCTGGTACATCAATCCGGCTCCCGCGGATCCGGCGCCGCTGAAGCGGAAACTCGACATCGCCGACCCGCAGTGCGACTACGACCTCGAGTGCCAGAACGCGAGCTGGTTCGTGCACAGCACGCTCAAGAGTGGCGACTGGCATGCGCGGTTGACCCTGTACGGACGCGGAAATGTCTGGTCGCAGGACAAGGCCGCGGCCCCGGTCTACCGCTTTGGCGGCACGGAGTGGACCTTCAACCACAACGGCGGCAATGAGCGGACCTTCAACCTTGAGGGCCTCCGCGGCCAGTCACTCAAGACCGGCGAGGCGCTGGCGATCGAA